>JAHIVS010000323.1 GCA_018816605.1 Pseudomonadota bacterium | reverse complement strand
TGGTTCGGGAAATCGATCTGAAATTGCGGCCGTGATTTTGATGGACAGATAGATGAGGGCCATACCGAAAAACACACCGCTAATACCACCGATAAAAACAAATCCAGCTGACATTGCCACTTCTCCTTTTGACGGATAATGAAAAAATTATAATGCTATGCATAATACTATACCGCACATCGTTCTTTAAACGATACCAATCCCCGGCCAGGATCGTCAAGTCTTTTTTAAAAATTACTTTACTTTTTCCAGGGGGTATATCACCTTATACTAAATTTTTAGCAATTTGATGGATGTTCCCCCAGTCTATGGTCTACAAGGAGAGAAAAAATGGATGGCAGTGCAGACCGTGAGTTTGTAAATTCCCTGGCAAAGGGGCTTGCTTTATTGATGTGTTTTACAAAGGAACGGCCGGTATGGAGCCTGACGGAAATGGCCAGGGCCAACAAGATGAATCTGCCGACAACCCGGCGGTATCTGTATACGTTTACAAAACTGGGATTCATGGTAAAGGACGAGACCGCCAAAACCTTTCAGCTGACATCCAAGGTCTTTCAGTTGGGGGGGTGGGTTTTTGAATCCATGGGGGTGAGAGAGCGTCTGATGCCCCATATGAAATCCACCCGGAATGACCTGAATGTCACGACCCATTGTGCAATCCTGGAAGGCACTGAAATTGTTGCCGTTGAAAGGATATTGTCTTCGGATGTGGTGAATATCGATCTGTCGGCAGGCTCACGGCTTCCCATACATGCCACTTCTCTTGGCAAGGCCATTGTGGCCTTCATGGATATCGGCGACCAGAAAAAAATAGCAGGCCTGCTGGAGTTTAAACCCCTCACCCCCCATACCATAACCGATCCGGCCTCATTTTTAACCGATTTGCAAAGGACGCGTACACGGGGGTATGCCGTGGCCGACCAGGAGCTTACCATCGGGCTTAAAACACTGGCGGTACCGATCTTCAACAAAAAAGGGGTGGTTGAAGCCTCTTTCGGTGTTTCTTTTCCCTTGTCCAGGGCCCAGGAACAGGGCTTCGAAGACCGGCTGATCCAACGGCTGTTTGATGTCAAAAACAGGGCATGATTTGATGGAAACTATTTTCAGTATCCCGATAGGGCAATGAGGGGGGGGATAGGTGTTCCCTTTGAAAACGGAGGGAAAAAAAGGGGGCCTTTCCCATGGAAAAGGCCCCTTTAGAGTCGGCATAACTATTTTTTCATAGAGATATGGCAGCCACCGCAGGAAGCAGGGGCTGGGCCCTTTAGTCCTTTGGGGTCGCCTTTTTCAATGTTAAAGGTTTTGTGGCAGGCAATACAACTGTCGTGCATGGCATTTTCATGGACCAGAATGTCATCTTTGACTTTTGGGTCTTTCGTAAATTTGTTGTGGCATTCGCCGCACTTTTGAACATTGTCACCCGCTTTCAGTTCAAGGGCTTTTCCGTCTTTGTCGTGGTGGCATTGGCCACAGGAAATGTTATAATCTGTGGCATGTTTCGCATGGGTAAACTCAACCAGTTTGAATTTTGGGGGTGCTTTCTTGCGTTTTTTGTAACCATCGGTTTCCATGGTAATCGTATCTTGGACTTGAGTACCTGCCTGGAGACCCGTTGCAACAAAAATCACAGCAATTCCTGCAGCCAACAGTAGTGTGATCATTCGTTTGTTCATAACTTGTTTTGCTCCTTTAATAATTAACGATAAGTCTTGCCTCTTTGCCGGTGCCAGGACCTGTCACCGGTTTGTTCTTATTTTAAAAATCGTTTTACACACAAGGGCCTTCAAAGTCAATGAAAAATCAAATCAATTGGATCCGGTATCCGGGGAGTCATCCTTACCAGGAAGGTCATCGCCTGGATCATTTTCACCAGCCTCTGGCGCTCCCTCTTCTGACACTTCTTCCCCTTCACTGGCTTTTTTCCCAAAAAGTTTTGCACCGAGAATGCTGATTTCATATAAAATCATCAGGGGCAGGGCCATCATGATCTGGGTGACCACATCGGGCGGGGTGATAACGGCGGCCACTATAAAAAAGACCAATATGGCATATTTTCTGTTTTTTTTCAGAAAGTCAACCGACACAATTCCCATGCGGGCCATAAAGGTGAGGACCAGGGGCAGCTCGAATACAAGGCCGAAGGCCAACAGCATTTTGGATGCAAATCCCAGGTACTCTTTCATGGACGGCATGGCCTGGATGGTTTCCGTTGCAAATCCTAAAAAGAATTGAAACCCGTAGGGAAAGACAATGAAATATCCAAAGGAAGAGCCCAGCAGAAAAAAGAAAACAGAGAGAACAACAATGGGCAGCAGATATTTTTTTTCGGTCCGGTACAAGCCGGGGGAGACAAACATCCAGAATTCGTAAAAAAGAACCGGGCTGGCCGCAATGAGTCCGGCCAAAAAAGAGACTTTTAAATAGGTAAAAAAGGCTTCGGGCAGACCTGTGAAGATCATCTTTGCACTTCCCGATTCTCCCATGGCCGCTGCAAGGGGGGCCATCAGGATTTCAAAGAGCCGTTCCTTGAAAAAATAGGCACAGGCAAAACCAATACCCACTGCGACAAACGACCGGATCAATCGATCCCTCAATTCTCCTAAATGTTCTGTAAACGGGCTTTTATTATCTTCACTCATGGCTTTTTGTTTTCTGGTTCTTTATGATAGGTGGAATTGGCTTCTAGGGGGTCTGTCTCCGGGGGTTTCGTCCTGGTTGTGACCGGGTCATCACCCGGTTCAACATGGGACTGGTTTGTTTTGTTTGCTTCCTTGATGATGTTTTTTAAATCCGAGGCAGGGGTTTCAATATCTTTAAGCGTTGTTTCCACATCGATGCTTCTTTTAAAATCCTGGGCAGATCGCTTAAACTCGCCCATGGCCCGGCCCAGAGTCTTTGCAAGATCCGGCAGCTTTTTGGGGCCGATGACAATGAGGGCGATTGCAAGGATAAGAAGAATTTCAGGCATTCCAAGACCAAACATGTTAATTCAAACTCCTTTATACAAATTGCTTTTATTGGTGCGTTAAGTCTTACACCCAATCGTGGGCCAGTGTCAACCACAAGGCCGTCCGTCTTTTTTATTGGGGGGGTTTCGGTGACCTGCGCCTGGCATTATAGGGCCTTCTTTTGCCCTTGTGGGGCGGTTTTTTCCCCGGGCCCTGGCCGGCAAGGCTTTTTTGTAATGGTTTTGGCTTTGGCAGCGGACGGTCCAGTTCTTCCGAAGGGTATTCACATTCAATCTTGTGGCCGAGGATTTCTTCGATCTTGGGGATCTCAAATGAACTCATCTCATCGGCAAAACTGATGGAGGTCCCTGTGGCACCGGCCCTTCCGGTTCTGCCGATCCTGTGGATATAATGCTCGGGTTCAATGGGCAAATCATAGTTGATCACATGGCTGATATCATCTATGTGCAGTCCCCTTGCCGCTACGTCCGTTGCCACCAGGAACTTGATCTGTCCGTTTTTGAAATTGTTCAAGACCTTGAACCGTTTGTCCTGGGCAACATCCCCGGACAGGACACCGCATTTTTGACCGTATCGTTCAAATTTCGAGGCCAGGTATTTGGCCGTGTCTTTCCGGTTCACAAAAATAAGCACCCGCTGCAGATTTTTACTGACCAGAAGGTTGTAAACATTCTTAAATCTGTCTGCTTCCGTGGTCAGGTAGATCACCTGGCGGATGGACAGGGCTGCTGCCTGGTCCGGATTAATTTCTATCCGTACGGCATTCTTGGTCCAGGAATCTGCCAGGCGCAGTACTTCATCGGTGAGGGTGGCCGAGAAGAACAGGGTCTGGCGTTTGTCCTTATGGGGGGTCATGTAGACAAGTCTGCGGACATCCGGAATGAACCCCATGTCCAGCATCCGGTCTGCTTCGTCCAGAACAATGATTTCCACCTTTGAGAGGTTGATCAGCTTTTTATTGATAAAGTCCAGCAGTCTTCCAGGAGTTGCGGCAATGACATCCACGGGTTTTTCCCTGAGAACCGCCATCTGTTGATTGTAACCGGTACCACCATAAACAGCCACGATGGTCTGGCGGGTGTATTTGGAAAGGGCGTTGAAATCTTTTTCGATCTGATGAACCAGTTCCCTTGTGGGAGCAAGGATCAGGGCCCGGGGCATCCCGTTTTGATTTCTAAGGGGTTTTTCCAAGAAGGTCTTGATGATGGCGATAATAAAGGTGGCGCTTTTTCCCGTGCCGGTCTGGGCCTTTGCCGTGGCATCCTTTCCTTCAAGGGTGTGGGGCAGCAGTTTGGCCTGGATATCCGTGCAATAGCTGAACTTCAGGTCGTAAATGGCGTGCATCAGTTCCAGGGGCAGGCCTTTCAGATCGTGGAACCGGGTCTTGCCTTCTTCGGGTGTCACCTGGAATTGCTCCAGGGTCCAGGCTTCTTTCCTGGGCCTTGGGGTATTTGTCCTCTGGGTTCGGGCGGGTACCGGTTTGCTGACTGCCTCCGGGGTCGGGTTCGGCATTGATTTTGCTGCTTGGGGAGGGGCGGGGGGTACATCTTCTTTTTCTTTTTTTTCTGTGAACAGGTTCTTTAAAAATAAGAATAATCGTTTCAATAGTGTGCTCTTTTCTGGTTTATAAAAAATATTAACTGCCGTATCCTGGTGTAACAGACAGACAGTCATTTGTGAAGCAAAATCTATTCCAACGATTGTTTATCCGCCGGCGACCAGGGGCAGCAGTTGGAGGATTGAATTGTCCGGAATTCGTGTTTCTGAAAATTTCGGACTGGACACCAGGCGGCCATTGAGACGGACCACGGAACAGAACCGGGAATCCTCCACTTGTTCCAGAACTGATGCAATGGTCATCCCTTCTGACCATTGCATCTTTTTTCCATCAACCTCTATCATAAATTTTGGCCCATGCCTAGTGAACCCCGTTTTTCTTAAGGAGTGCCAGAACTTCCGGATAATCAATCCCCAAGCGTTTGACCGTCTCAAGGGTGGGGATTCCGTTTGGGGTCCAGCCCCTTCGTTCGTATACCGCGTCCTTGAGCAGTTCATATTGCTCTTCCCTTTTTTGCCGCAGGGCTGCGACCTTGGCTTTGGTATCCATACCGGATATGTCAATGCTGTATTTTTCAACCAGCTGGGTGTCATAGCGCTGTGCCCGGGACCGATATTCTTCAACGGTTACTGGGCCCATGGAACGATAGGGCAGGGTGTCGTGTTCCCGTGTCCCATATCCCATTTTCAGGTTAAAGATGCGCTGGAAATTATACACGGCTTCGCTCATGGTGATCAGATCTTCGGGGGCCACCTTTCGGCCGGTTACAGCAGAAAAAAACTCGGCATACCATCCCACATGTTTGGGTACTTTGGCCGGCTCGGCATTTGTTTTATTGTCTTCGGGGACGATATCATTCCAGGGCAGTTTGCACAGGCCGCATAGGGCAAACCAGGTTCTGAACATGGGAAACCAGTGCAGGGCTTCTGCCTTGTCTTCAAAGCTGGGCATGAAATTGTGGACCATGTCCAGAAAGATCAGCCAGGCTTCGTCATGCTGGGGGCCTTTCAGGGCCAGGCCATACCCTCCCTGCTGGGCCAGGGATTCCTTGGTGATATATTCGGAGAATTCAAGGCCTTTGGATTCCATGCCAATGTCCTGCATAAAGGCGGCATCAGCCCCGAACTCTTTTGCAAAGATGGCTTTCATCCGGCGGATCCCCTTGCCCACAATGCTGCCGAACCCTTCACCCCTTGCCATCTGATGGATCAGTTCCAGGGTGTTGTACCGGCTGCCAAAGGAAAGGTCCATGCCGCCTGTCTGGTCCGGGGTGATCAGTTTGTTCTCAAAGCACTCCATGACAAATCCGATGGAGGTCCCAACGGAAATGGTGTCCAGTCCATAGGCATCGCAATAGAAATTGATTTCAAGGATGGTCTGGGCGTCAAATATTCCCAGGTTGGACCCGCATCCGGCAACGGTCTCATATTCCGGCCCGTCCACAAAAACCTTTTTCCCCCTGTAGGGACCGGTAAAGGGGGAAAAATCTTTTACCCCATGGGCACAGGCCACGGCGCAGCCCTTCCAGCATCCGTCAAATCCCTTGTCAAAGATATGCTGGAAGACCTCTTCACCGATTACATGGCTCTCCGGGTGGGAGCCGAATTTGAAGTTGTGGACCGGCAGGCAGTCGTGGTCGTTCATAATGGGAATCAGATGGGTGGTGCCCACCACAGCCATTCTGTTCTGTTTGGGGTCAAGGGTGACGATTTCCTTGGCATGGGATTTTGTGACTTTTTTGAGTGCATCCATGTCGGCCGGGTTGTTGGATTTCATGGAAACCGTCCCGAATCTTGCCACAACGGCTTTGACGCGTTTATCGGCAAACACGGTACCGATCCCCCCCCGGCCGGCTTGTTTGTAACGGACCCTTTTTCGTCCTGTGTCCCACCAGGAAAAATTTAAACACCCGAAATAGGACTTTTCAGCGCCAGGGCCTGCTGTCACAACCGAGACATTCACCGGTTTTTTTTCATCAAAATAGTGGGTCAGGGCAGCGGACATTTCATAGGAATCCTCGGGAAGGTCAGCGGCCGAAAAAATTTTGATTTTGTTTTCTATGCCGTCAATGAGGATGACGGTATCCTGTTTGGCCTTGCCGTCGATCTGGATCACATCAAACCCTGCAAATTTTTTATAGGGGCCAAAGTATCCGCCCACATTCGAATCAATGGGGATGCCGGTCAAAGGCGAAATGGCGGTCACAATGCTTTTCCCCCCGCCGGGGTATCCCGGGGTCCCGCCAAGGGGGCCCGATGAGATACAAATGGCGTTTTCAGGAGAATCCCACTTGGTATCCCCGGACACGGCATTCCACATCATCCAGAGGTCGTAGCCCTTGCCGCCGATAAATTTTTCTTTTACGGCAGCGTCTATGGGATTGATCATAATATCGGTTGTGGAAAGATTGATCCGAAGGGAAACATCCGTATATCCCCTCTGCACCTCCGCCCGCTCATAGGAGACGGATTTGGTTTCTTTAAGATTCGGTTGACCCATTTTTACAACTCCTTAAACATTCATTTTTGCAGGTTGATTTTATTTGCACTTCCGGCCTGTTGATCTGGCAAAATCCACAGGTGTTAATTCCTAAAAATTGTTTGTTATCAAAGCCTTACGGAGTTGGCAGTTTTTAAATGGGGTCAGGCGCTCGTCATTGCATTTTGTTGTGTCTGATACTGAAAATTTTGATAAAAAGCACAATAAAAAAAGCCTGACCCGCTCCTCCAAAGCCGAAGTCCGAAAGGTGAGCCGTTAATATACCACAATCGCGTCTGATAGTATAGAGATAGCTGTCAAATACAATGGTTTAACCATTACTAAACCATTCTCCGGAGCTTGTCAACCCGGGAATAGGCCAAACACCAAGGCAGGAACGGTATCGGGCGTTGGCGACGACCATATCGGATAAAGTCAAAAGTGTCTTTTTCGGGATGGGATAATCACTAAATGGTTAAAAAAACTTGACTTTTCAGATCATTTTGCGGTACCAAACCAGTGTGGATTAAGGATAAATTTTTATAGAAAGGTAATTCCATGCTTGTTCTGGCCAATTTTTTAGAAGCGATTGCCGTGGTGTTGGACTATGCTTTAAGTATATATATGTGGATAATCGTTGCAGGTGCCGTTCTTTCCTGGGTCAGCCCGGACCCATACAACCCCATCGTCAGATTTATAAATACCGCTACCGAACCTGTGTTTTACCAGATCAGAAAAAGACTTCCCGTCAGTTTTGGCGGACTGGATATTTCTCCTGTGATTGTGATTTTAGCGATCATTTTTCTTCAGACATTTGTTGTGAATAGTCTCCACGGGCTGGCACGCTCAATTGTTTAACTTTCGGAAAGGAGTTTTTCTATGGGAGTAACACCACTGGTTGTCAGGCAAAAGGAATTTACGACCCGGTTCAGGGGGTTTGATGTTCAGGAAGTGGATGTGTTTCTTGAGGAGATTTCAAAGGAACTTGAGTCCCAGAACAAGGCCATTGAGGATGTCAGAAGGGAAAATCACCGTCTGAACCTTGAAAACCAAGGGTATCGCAAAAGAGAAGATTCCATGAAAACGGCCATGATCCAGTCCCAGAAGATATTAGACCAGATGAAGGAAAATGCGAGAAAAGAGGCCCAGCTCACCATGGCCAATGCAGGCGTGGAAGCGGAAAAAATTTTAAACCGTGCCCATAAAAGACTCTCACAGCTTCACAGTGATATCATTGAACTCAAGCGTCAGAGAATTCAGCTTGAAATGCAGATTTCTGCAGTTTTGGAATCCCATTCAAAAATGCTTGAGATGACCAAGGAAGAGAATAAGGCAGCAGACGAAACCGATTCCACCTTAAAATTCATTAAACAGGCCTAGGCCTTCCATAAAACTTTATAAAAAGGTGTCCAAATGGCTGAGATTGATGCTTTTTTTAAACTCATGCATGACCAGGGTGCATCCGATCTTCACCTGGCATCGGGTCAGCAGCCGGCATTAAGGCTTAACGGGGATATTGAGCGGATCAAATATGAGCGCCTTTCCAGTGACAAGCTGCGGGGAATTCTCTATGAAATCACCTCCCAGGAAAAAATAAAGGTATTTGAGGAAACAGGGGATGTGGATTTCGGGTATGAGATCCCGGGCCTGGCACGTTACAGGGCCAATTATTTCATGCAGAAAAATGGAATCTCTGCGGTTTTTCGGGAAATTCCCTCCAATGTATTGTCAGCCGAGCAACTGGGCTTGCCTGCGGTTATTTCCAAGCTGGCGGATCTGCCCCGGGGACTGGTTCTGGTTACCGGCCCCACAGGATCGGGTAAGTCCACCACCCTTGCCGCCATCATCGACCAGGCCAATAAAAGACGGAAAGATCATATCATAACGGTCGAAGACCCCATTGAGTTTGTGCACCAAAGCCATAGCTGCATTGTGAACCACAGGGAAGTGGGGCTCCACACCCAGACGTTCTCCTCGGCACTTCGCGGGGCATTGCGCGAGGACCCGGATATCATCCTGGTGGGAGAGCTGAGGGACCTTGAAACCATTTCCCTTGCCATTGAAGCTGCGTCCACAGGTCACCTGGTATTTGGAACCCTTCATACCTCCAGTGCTGCCAAGACCGTTGACAGGATCATCGAGGTGTTTCCGTCCACAGAGCAGGCCCAGATCCGTTCCACCCTGTCCGATGGTCTGCGGGCTGTGGTGGCCCAGGTATTGTTCAAACGGATCGATAAAAAGGGGCGGTGTGCGGCCATGGAAATTCTCATCGCAACGCCTGCGGTCAGAAACCTGATCCGGGAAGCAAAAACCCACCAGATTCCCTCCATGATCCAGACGGGAAAACAATATGGTATGCAATTATTGGATGATGCCATCATGCAATTGTATAAAAAAGGCTGGATCAGCCCGGATGAAGCCTATGGCAAGGCCAATAACAAGGGCATATTCAGGCCCTTCCTCAAACATCCGCCCAATGATTTTACAGAAGCCTGAAGGGCATTTGAAAACCCGAACAATCGAAAATAAGAAGGGGATGGCGTGAAAAAACAGCAGATTGACCATATCCTTTCCAGGATGCTCGATTCCCATACCAATGTATCGGATTTGAATCTGACACCGGGCAAGCCGCTCCAGGTAGAAAGCTCCGGCCAGCTGGTTCCGGTTGTCATCGAGCCGGACTATGCCGTTTTGACCCCCTTTCAAACGGAAGTGTTTGCCTTGAATCTGATGAACAACAATCGGAAACTGACGGAAACCCTCATACGGGAAGGCTCCTGTGACCTTTCCTATCAGCTGGGCACAAAGGCCCGGTTCCGGGTGAATATCTTTTCACGATCCGGCAAATATTCCATTGTCCTGCGAAAGCTTGAAACCAGAATTCCCACCATTGAAGAACTGAACCTGCCTTCAAGTTTTCTGCCCATGGCAGAGGAGAAAAACGGAATCATTTTTGTCACCGGTGCAACAGGATCGGGCAAGTCCACCTCCCTTGCCGCGCTTCTGGACAAAATCAATGAAACCAAATCGGTCCATGTGATTACCCTTGAGGATCCCATTGAATATCAGCACCCCCAGAAAAAATCCACCTTCAACCAGCGGGAACTGGGCATGGATTTTGACACCTTTGCCAGCGGATTGCGGGCCGCCCTGCGCCAGGCCCCAAAGGTGATTCTGGTGGGCGAGATGCGGGACAGGGAAACGGTTGAGATAGGACTTTCAGCAGCTGAAACCGGTCACCTGGTCTTGTCCACCCTCCATACCGTGGATGCAGGCCAGACCATCAATCGGGTGCTGGGTATGTTTTCCACAGAAGAAGAACGGCAGATCCGTATCCGCCTGGCGGACACGGTGAGGTGGGTGGTGGCCCAGCGCTTGCTGCCCAAGAAGGACGGGGGCCGCGTGGCCGCCTTTGAAATCCTGGGGACCAATCTGCGGGTGAGAGATTCCATTTTGAACGGGGAATCAGAGGGAAAAACCTTTAATGACATCATCATGGCAGGCGGGTCCCAGGGCATGATTTCCTTTGACCAGTTCATTATTTCCCTTTATGAAGAGGGAAAGATCGATGGAGCAACGGCATCTGCCTATGCATCCCGAAAAGATATTGTGGGCAGGGGTCTTGATCGCATAAAGAGCGCCAGGGGAGAGTCCACCAGCAAGATTGATTCCCTTGAGATTGACCATGGTTATAAAAGGGAGAAAAACCGGTGAATATTACCTGTTCCCATTGCAACACAAAATTAAATATTCCGGACCATAAGATACCAAAGGGCAGGGATTCGTCATTCAAATGTCCCAAATGCGGGAACAGGGTCCATGTGAGCGCCTCTCAAATCATGGCATCTGACCCAGGGGACAGGGATAATGGAACAGCCGGGCATCCATCCATGGCGTCTGCCCTTTTGTCTGCCCGGGGCCGGGAACAGGCGTTGGTCTGTATGGCGGCCTCGCCCGGGCGCATAAAAGTGGTGGCTGCGGCAAAGGATTCAGGATTTCATGTTGAAACCCCGGCGTCCATTTCAGAGGCCTTGGGGCGGATGGAATATCAACTCTATTCCCTTGTCCTGGTGGATGATGCCTTTGACCGGAACCAGGGATTTAAGGCCATGTCCGTTCACATGAACGAAATGGACATGTCCCTAAGGCGGCGGCTCTGTCTGATTCTGATCAGTGACGTTTTCTCCACGGGGGACCCCATGGCGGCCCTGCATTCAAGTGCCAATTATATTATCGGATCCGGAGACCTGGACCATCCGGATGGTATTCTGTCAACGGCTTTGACAGAGCATCAAAATTTTTATACGGTTTTCAACGACTCCATGAGGGCAGCGGGCAAGGCATAAATTTCTATGATTCAAAACTGGTATGATCCCTTTACTGCCGGCGAGTTGTGGCGGCGGATTTTTTCGTTTTTAAACCTTGGTGTCCTGTTTATCACCCTGGCCTTCGGAGCATCGGAATTCAGATTCGACTGGTGTGAACGTCTGGTGGGCACCTATCTTTTGACCACAAACGATACAAGGCCTGAAACCGGAGCCGTGTGGGAATCCGGCAGGCAGACCTCCAATGCCCATAAGTCCCTGAATCAGATCATTACCCGGAGAGAAGATACCCGCAGAAGCGCCCAGGATGCTGAGTCCTTTTCCCATCTGGCAGGCAGTCTTCGGCCCGGGGAATGGGTCCCCCTGGACAAAGATCAGTTCAAGGCCCTGTATCTGTCCCTTTCCGCGTCCGCCGGCCGCAAGGTCATTGATCCCTCCCATCTGGTCTGGCTTTTGAACGGGACAACCACAGACCGTATTTTTTGTGAAGGCCAGGCGGAGGGGGTTAAACTCTATTTTATTGATTCCCAGAACCGGGTGATCCACCAGATTGATTTAAAAAAGAATGCCATTATGGAAATTGAGTCCGGCAATGCTCCGTTAATCGGTCAGCTTAGGGAAATGGAAGCCTTTGCGGGCAGAATTTTTCCGGCTGAAAAATTTTTTGACGCAGTGTTGAAATTACCAACCGAGATGATTTCCGAACTGATGGTGGATCCGGACCTGTTGCTCAAGCAGAATGGGACCATTCAACAGGTGGGGATATGGAACGAAGCGGAAAACGGATATATCAAACTGGGATTTGAGTTTGAATACCGGGGGGAAAACCGGGTGCTGCTGATCCAGGCCCGGGAGTGGGCCGTCTGGCAGTTAAGCCTTCTTCTGAAAGCAGATGCGCAATGACCTTTTTTTTGCGCTCCATCTCCTTGGTCCGGCTGTTTTTTTTCCTTGGCCTGGTGATTATCTCCCTGGGGATACTATCCGGTATCTTTATGATATTCCATTTGGCCGGGGACCTGCCCAAATTGCCTTCTCCCCTGAGCCGGATCATTGAAACTCCCCAGAGCCTGATCTATGCATCCACAGGCCAGGTGATCATGGGTCTGGGGGAAAGAAAGGCCGTACCCCTGGAGATGGTGTCAAAGGATTTTATCAATGCCATCGTGGCCACAGAAGACCATCTGTTTTTCGAGCACCATGGTATGAACAAGCTTCGCACTCTCAAAGGGTTATACATCACATTGCTTGATCCGGATAAGGTCCAGGGGGCGTCCACCATCACCCAGCAGCTGGCCAAAAATCTATTTTTCAGCTTTGAACAATCCTGGCGGCGGAAATTCAAGGAACTGCTGGTGGCACTGCAGATAGAGGCGGGCAATACCAAAGAGGAAATCCTCAATGCCTATATAAACCAGATTCATTTTGGTGCCGGGGCCCAGGGGATAGAAAACGCCTCCCAGACTTTCTTTGGAAAACCAGCCCTGGAATTGGATCTGGCGGAAGCCTCCCTTTTGGCCGGCCTTCCCAAGTCGCCCACCAACTACAACCCCTTTCGGCACTATGACCGGGCCCTGAAGCGACGGGATATTGTCCTGGAACGGATGGCGGTGGCCGGATTCATTTCACACCCGGAGGCCCAAAAGATCTCTGCCACCCGGCCCCGGCTCCACCAGGGCCGGAAGGATTCCCGAAGCGGGAGTTATTTTCTGGATGCCCTGATCAAAGAGCTGATTCACATCTATGGGGAAGATGTGGTGTTTCATGGGGGTATCCGGGTCTATTCCACCCTGGATACCCGGTTGCAATCCTTTGCCCGGGATGCCCTGACCCAGGGCCTTGGCCAGCTGGATACCCTCATGGGCTTAGATCCTGGGGAAAAGGACCGTCCCCAGGGGGCTCTGGTTGCCATAGATACGGGGTCCGGTGCCATCAAGGCCATGGTGGGGGGCAGGGACTATTACGCCAGCGAGTTTAACCGGGCCATGGACAGCCGGCGCCAGGCCGGGAGCGGGTTTAAGCCTTTCGTTTACTATACGGCCTTTCAAAAGACAGGGGCCCACCCCGGAACAAGGATGACGGACAAGCCGGTATTGATAGAAATTCCCGGAGCAAAGGATTGGGAACCCCAGAATTTTGAACGGCGGTTTAACGGGAATATGGTTTTGAAAACGGCCTTTGCCCAGTCTGTAAACACCATTGCAGCCCAGTTGATTGGCATGACGGGCCCCGGGGCGGTAACGGCCATGGCCCGGGCCTGCGGCGTGAAAAGTCCTTTGGAAGATGTTTATTCAGTGGCCCTTGGTACCTCTGCCGTAAGTCCCCTGGACATGGCGGGGGCGTTTTCGGTATTTGCCAACCTGGGGGTGAAACACGACCCCTTTCTTTTCTGGCGGGTCGAGGATGCCTTTGGGCGTGTTTTGTTTGAACGGATTGTTCAGAACAAGAATGTGCTCGAACCCGGCGTGGCATTTCAGGTGCTGGATATGATGAAAGAGGTCGTGGATACAGGGTCTGGCAGGTCCATTCGGAGCCTTGGCTTTGGCCGGCCTGCTGCCGGGAAAACCGGTACCACTGACAACTATAACGATGCCTGGTTTACCGGATTTACCCCGTCCCTGTGCGTGTCTGTGTGGACCGGGTATGA
>JAHIVS010000322.1 GCA_018816605.1 Pseudomonadota bacterium | reverse complement strand
ATCATAGGTTTCCATGGGAAACTTTTCAACAGAGTCAATGTGCTGGATCCCGGCGATATTTACCAGATACTTGATCTGCCCCAGACAGGCGGCCCGTTCAACCGCAATTTCAACCTCCTTGTCCTGGGTGAGATCTGTCTTTAAAAAGGTCATGGACCCCCCAAGCGCCCTGACCATTTCACAGGTTTTCTCCCCTTCTGTTGGATTAATATCCAGACCGACCACGGTCAGGTTGTTGGCAGCCCCGGAAATAGCGGTTGCGCGTCCGATACCGGTACCGCACCCGGTAACGATGCAGATGTTTTCCCGGCAAAAATCGGGGTCATTCAAAACAAGAATCTCATCCTTCTTTATTTCAGGCTCCCTGATATCCATCCATACGCTCCTTTTCCTTCAAGGCAATTAACAAATTTATGGTTACTTAAGGTTTTCATCCATGGAGTTTGCATACAACTCCATGGGGTGGCACACCTTGATGTTTTGATTCTGTTTGGCCAGCATGTCGGAAATCTGCATCATGCAGGCCGGACAACCCGTTGAAATGGTGGTGCAACCCGTGTCTGCGATGCTTTTTTGTTTCAGATTTCCAATGGATGCCGAGATTTCATAATGGTAGACATTAAAACTGCCCCCCATGCCGCAGCACTTGTCAGATCCTTCCATTTCAACCAGGGTTTTCCCGGCTGCCTGGATGATTTTACGGGGCTGGGCGGCAACGCCCAGGGATTTTTTCAAATGACAGGGATCATGGTAGGTGACAATTTCTGACGATTTTTCAGGCGCTGCGGGCTTGCTGAAAAAATCAGGATTTACCCGGTCCACCAGGAATTGGTTGATATCCATGGTCTTTTCGGACAATAGACTTAATTGTTCCCTCACGCCGCTGCTTGCATCCTTGTAAATGGTCGGCCAGAGTTTTTTAATGGTGGAGGTACAGGTGGCACAGGCGGTTATCAACACATCAAATTTTTCCCGTTTGAATAATTCCAAATGGTGATCCACCAGCTTATTAAAAGTTTCCCGGTCTCCGGAAGCAAGGGCGGGAATACCGCAGCACCCCTGTCCCTGGGGGATGGTCAGTTCCACCCCGTGGTGGGTGAGCACCTTGACACTGGCATGGGCCACGTTGGGAAAGACCTTGTCAATCAGGCAGCCGGTAAAGAAAAGCGCCCTTAACCCGGATGATTTTCCAGACCCGGGTTGCACCACTCTGTCACCCGGTTTTGTTAGGCTCGCCTCTGCCAGGGTTTTATGAAAGGCTGTTTTGGCCATAGGCAATATATGACGGTCGAACAACAAAGGAGAAACCAGCCGGGCGCAGGAGGTTCCCTGGGCATTTCTCTCATCCTTGATGAACAGATTTTGAAACCGTCCCGCCCATTGGGTCAGGGTGTCAAAGGTTTTGGGGTTGGCCAGCATCCGTTTAAAAATCAGTTTTTTCACCGGAGAAAGCCCCTGGTATTCTGCCAGAATGGCACGGGCTTTGATGAATATTTCCAAAACATTGACCCCGGAAGGGCAGTTGGCAGCACAGGAGCCGCACAGCAGGCATTTATTCAACCGCTGGTTCACCCCGTCGGGATTGGTGAACATATTTTCCATAAGCCCTGAAAGGAGGGCCAGCTTTCCCCTGGCCACGTCCGCTTCCTTCCGGGTCTGCTCAAACAAGGGGCAGACCGACTGGCACATACCGCAACGGATACAGGTGACCAGTTGTTCTTCCAATTCCTTGACAAGATTTGCCAGATCATTCATTTGTGCCATTTTTATTGTGAGACTCCTGTTATTTTGCCAGGGTTGAGAATGTTGTGGGGATCCAGCGCTGCCCGAAGCTGTCGGGAAAAGAGGATGGATGACCATCCCACCTCCTTTTCAAGGAAAGGGGCCTTGGCAATGCCGGTGCCGTGTTCACCGGACAGGGTGCCGCCCAGGGCCAGGGCTTTGTCAAAGATCGCTTCAATGGCGTGTTCCACCCGTTTAAACTCCTCCACATTTCTGCGGTCCGTGAGGATGGTGGGGTGAAGATTTCCATCCCCT
>JAHIVS010000745.1 GCA_018816605.1 Pseudomonadota bacterium | reverse complement strand
CCGCCCCAGGAAGAACACAACATGTTGTGTTCTTCCTGGGGCGGGGGTATATTTTTCAGAGTTATAGCAATTTTTTAGCTGTTTCTTGACAAAAGGCAAAAAAGCATTTACTTATCCTTAACTTTTTTAATTTCTGCAAGAGGCTCTAAAGACAGAAAATCCAGAAAAGTTTTCAAGTTTCTGACCTTCAGGTTATGCTTTGGACTGGCTTGCCAGGTTGGTGACACATATTCCCGGAAGATATGAGCATACTGTGAGATATTACGGCTATTTTTCAAACAAGTCCCGGGGGATGAGAAAGAAGGCAGATGCTGATGATACAATCCTTACAATCTTGCCAAATGAGACGTCTTATAGTGAAGCAAGGCAGAATTGGGCTCGGTTAATTCAAAAAATTTATGAAGTTGATCCACTTGTGTGCCCAAAATGTCAAGGGCAAATGAAAATAATCTCTATCATTGATGATTTTGAAATAATAGATAAGATTTCACGTGTGACCTTCAGGTTAAAACATCTAAATCTTTGGGATATCCGTAACCATGATCCGCCTGAGGTAGAACCGGTTTACGCGTGACCTTCAGGTTATATTCCTGAGTTGACCTATGTGGATCATTCAGATCATGGCAACTCAGGCTCCCAGATTCCAGCATTTGATACCTTTTGGAACTGATATTTTTGAAATTGAGTTGAGGGATTACAGGTGTCCTATACTCAAATTCAGTCATATTTTAGTTTTCCCGGTCTATTTTAACAATAATTATTCTTCACGGCTAATGCCTCTTTATCTTTCTGAATAGCTCTTTACCCCGTCCCAGGAAGGACACAACATGCTGTGTCCTTCCTGGGACGGGGGCATATTTTTCAGAGTTATAAAAAGTTTTTAGCTATTTCTTGACAAAAGGCAAAAAAACATTTATATATCCTTTTTATTTTATTATTATTAACTCCATTGAGCATTATTTTAACCGATCCTGCGAATTCTTGAGTGATTCAGGGTGATTAAGGGCTTGACAAAATGGACGATAGCAACTCTAAATATAGTGACATGAACGTTTATCAATTGAGAACTTTTTGTGTTTTGGAAAAAAAAGGAAGCGTCAGCCGGACCGCACAAGAACTTTATCTTACTCAGCCAGCTGTGAGCCAACACATTAAGGCATTGGAAAGCTTTTATGGGGTTGGCCTTTTTGACAGAGTGAATAAAAAATTGGTCTTGACAGAAGCAGGTAAGACACTTTATCATTATACTGGTCTAATTTTCAATTTAATCAATGAGACCAAAAGGGCAATTAGTGATTTTTCCGAGCTCAAACGTGGCAGTATATGTATAGGTGCCAGTAATAACATAGGGGTTTATGTTCTACCTTCGATACTTGGTGAATTTAAAAATGGGTTTCCTCAAATTAACATCCAGGTCTCGATCGACACCACAAGAGTAATTGAGCAGAAATTATTAAGCAATGAAATTGATATCGGAATAGTTGAGGCGCAAGTTCGTAGTTCAGATTTGGTTTTGGAACATTGGGGGGCGGAAAAACTTATTTTGATCACGTCAGCTATGCATCCGTGGACACAGCTTAAAAGTATTAAACCTGATATGCTGTTAGATGAACCATTTATCGTTGGCGGACGTGGATCAGGTACCCGCAGGGTATTAGAAGAGAAAATGCCAAATGTGATGAAGAAAATGAATGTGTATCTTGAACTTGGAAGCACAGAGGGAGTTAAGAGAGCAGTTGAAGAAAACCTGGGCATATCAATTTGCGGAGAAAATACAGTTTCCCGAGAACTTAAGAGTGGTCAATTGAAGGCGATTAAAATTGATGGAATTGAACTGAAAAAAAATTTTAGTATTGTTTATTTAAAAGGGAAAGTCATTACATTGGCAATGAAGAAATTCTTAGGATCCTTACATGATAAATCAACAATTAGGAGACCATCTCTTATTCAAGGCTAAAAAGCAATAAAAAACAATAACCCTATATGCAAAATCCTAAAACTGCCATTTTTCTGCATTAACTTCTTAGAATCTGTGGCATAATTACGGAGATGGAGATCCTACCTTGACCGATAAAAAGCCTCGTGTATACTATACTCACAAAATACCATCGGAAGCTATAAAGTTGCTTAAACTTTTCTGCGAGGTCATTGAGCACAATAACTTTGAAAGCCCGACGAAGAAGGAAATCATCCGAAACTCTCGTAATGCTGACGTCTTATGCTGCTTTGTGCCAGATTGTATAGATGAAGAAATAATTGCTTCGTGTCCACAATTAAGAATTATTGCCTCATGTGCTGCCGGACACGATGGAATTAATGTGCCTGCCGCAACGATGAGGGGTATTTGGGTTACCATAGTAAATGCTGAAACGATAGAACCAACAGCTGATTTAACCTGGGCCCTGTTATTATCCAGTGCCCGTGGGATTGTTCCGGCGGATTTTTTTGTTCGATCGGGTGATTTGAAAGGCTGGTGTCAGCCTCCGCCATTCTCAGGGCAAAATATCTTCGGAAAAACATTAGGCATTATCGGGATGGGTTCTTTAGGAAGAGCAATTGCTCGCCGTGCAGTTGGATTTAACATGACATCAATTTACTATCAACGACATCGCTTAGAGGTTAAATACGAGCAAGATTTAAAAATAGAGAACGTTGTGTTAGAGGAACTGTTTAAAACATCTGATTTCATATGTATTGCTACGCCATTGACAGACGAAACATTCCATTTTATATCCGACAAAGAATTCGCCTTAATGAAACCAACGGCTATTATTATTAATACGGCACGGGGCTCTGTTGTCGATGAGGAAGCAGTTGCAAAGGCACTCAAGGAGAAAAAAATAGCTGGTTACGCTGCCGACGTATTTGAAATGGAAGATACACATATTGTACCCCGCCCTTTCGATGTTAATCAGGGGCTTATCGATCAAAAAAGCTGTACAGTTTTGACTCCTCATCTTGGCACGGCCGTAATGGAAACGCGGCTCGAAATTTTCAAAAGACAAGCTCTTTGTGTTTTACAGGTTCTAAAAGGAGAAAAACCTAACGGGGCGGTTAATGATGTCCCTTTAAAGCCAGCTATAACTGGTTAAGGTCGAACTTGTATGTGCCCAGCCCGGTCAGTCGGAAACCAAGTAAGTTTCAAAACGTATGATATCCCCTCATAGCGTTCACCTCTCCTAAATGAGCAGCTTTCAAATTATCGCAAAAAATTTTCTGACAGGAAATCGTCCTAATTGCTCGCGTCATGATCGTTTACCTCAATGCCATCAGGCTCCTTCCTGTTGCCCAACAAGGCCGGATCTGACCACCAACAGCCAACCACTTTAATCAATAGCTGCTTTTCGCTATACAACCCTTAATAAAACCTACTTTAATAAAAATTTCTCCAACGCAGAAGGCTTTCTCGGCCAATTAATACTCTCCACGCGAATTCTCCTCCTGCAGATATAGTTACCAATACCCTCGCAAAACGCTGAAAACAGCATAGTGTTATAAAAAAAATTTAAAAAATTTAAAAAATTATTAAATTGACTTATATTTTTTGTTTTTTTATATCTATAAGCCTTAGAGCCGGAAGGAGGTGATACGCTATTTACCAATAAAGATCATGTACGAGGACATAAACATAAATAAATTTTAAATGGAGAACATTAAAATGAAAGAAGGAAAAGTTGTAATGACCGGTGGTACGGGTTTTATCCTGTCGCAAGTTGCTGAAAAATTAATCGAAATGGGAAAGGACGTAACACTCTTTGATAATAACGAACAGCATAACATGTATGAAGAAACCCAAAAGCTTCTTGAGGAAAAAGACAATTTTCATTTTGTCCAGGGTGACACTCGGGACAAAGCCGCTGTTGAGGATGTCATTAAAGATGCTGAGACTGTCTATCATTTCGCCGCTCTTATGGGAACGAGTTCTCGTTTTAAGCAAGAAGTCGAAACAGTAGAGGTAAATGTCATTGGCACACTGAATGTCTTGCAAGCCTCACTGGACACCGGAGTAAAGTATTATGTCCATCCTCCCAGGCCGCCTCTTTCTGTTTGGTTGACCCCTTACATTATTAGTAAGGGCGCACAGACACAGTTTACCCAGATGTTTCATAAAGTTTACGGACTTTCGACCATTGGACTCAATATTCAAAATTGTTACGGTGCACGAGAGCGCGCGATACTGAACCCGAATACATACCGACCTGGCGAGGGGAGGAAATTCATGGCTTCAGCTATTATCGCTGCCCTTAAAAATGAACCCATTCCAGTATTTGGAGATGGAGAACAATCGTCGGATTGGGTTCACATAGATGACATTGTCGAAGCACTCGTTTTAGCCCCCTGCGACGCTGCCGTGGGGCAGGTAATGGATTTCGGAGTTGGTGAATCCATCACCATAAACAAGATCGCCCAGATAGTGATCGAAATGACCAAAAGCAAATCGAAAATTGAACATCTGCCGATGAGAACCGGCGAAGTCAAAGTGCACACCAAAGCTGATAACGCTCCGGCCAAGGAATATCTCGGCTGGGAACCAAAGATAGATCTCAGAGAGGGCTTAAAAAGAACCATTCCATATTTTGCCAAGTCCCTGGGGATTGAGTCCCCTGTTTAAAGAAAACTCGATAGGGTGACCAAAAGGCTCTACTCCCACTCCCAAAAGAGGTAGATTTTTTGGTATGGGTTTAGGGCCTAAAACCCGTGATCATTAATCTTTATCCCTAGTTTTAAGGTTGGGGATGGGGATAAATCAAAAAAGGAGGGCTTGTGTGAGATGAAAGATGCTACAGCTAAAGATAAATATCCTGAATTTGAAGGCCTCGGCCTTACAGATAGTGAACAGGTAAGTTACGACAGATTTAGATTTTGGAAGGTTGTGATCTTGGTGTCTATCTGGTATAGTTTTTATTATCTGGGAAGACTCAACTGGGGAATGTGTATGCCCTGGATGATTAAAGACCTTGGAATTACTAAAACGCAGGCCGGAGTGGGAGCAACCGTCTTGTTCTGGTCCTACGCTTTTGGAACGCTCATAAGCGGGAAACTTGGGGATACATATGGTGCCAGAGTTATGAATACCATTGGCGGCATCGGCACAGTAATTTTAAACATTATTGTAGCAAGTATGGCAAGAATAAATATAATGCTCATTCCATGGGGGTTTAACGGATTCATACAGGGCCAAGCATATGCGCCCACAAACAATATGATAACCCAGTGGTATCCTAAGGCAAAAAGAGGTTTGGCCACGGGTATTTTTGCAACCTCCATGGGGGTAGCATCTTTATTTGTGTGGTTGATTACCGGCACTGTGGCAGCCCATTATGGGTGGAGAGCCGCCTTTACTTATCCCTTGCTATTTTGCACGCTTCCGTTGACGATTTTGTTTTTTATATTAGCCCGATCAAAACCTAAAGATGCGGGTTATCCCGAGTACAAAGAAACAATGACGAACACGATTTCAAGTAAGGCGGAAGAATTGAGGGATGACCAAATATCGGGTTTCAAAGCTTGGGGCCTTTTATTTGGCAATTGGAAATTCGTCTGCCTTGCGGTAGCTTCTTTCATGTTGTATATGGGAAGATACGGTCTTTTAACCTGGGTGCCGCTTTATTATGCAGAAACCGCTGGCATTAATTTAAAGAAAATTCCAATTGCCACCATAGCGTTGCCGTTAGGAATGGCGTTTGGTCCCATAATTGCCGGATGGATCTCTGATCGTTTCTTCAAGGCGAAACGATATCAAATCCTCACAATCTATATGCTAACGTTCACAACGATTATGATTATATTGGCGAGCGCGGGTCTGAAGACACTAGGTCTACCTCTTTCTTTCTTCTTGCTCGCCCTAGGGGGATTCTTTGTCCTCGGGTCGGTCGGTCTTGTTTTTACTACAGCCTGTGATTTTGGCGGAAGGCGAATGGCAGGCACTGCTGTCGGATCCGTTAACTTTTTTAACTATATGGGAGCAGGCACGCAGGGTTTCGTTATTGGTATGATTCTAGATGCAACAAAAAATTGGGGTATCGTATTTGGTCTTCTTTCCGGATGTGCCATTCTTGGAATCATTCTGGTCAACATCGTTAGGGAATAAGGAGGAAAAACTTTCAGGCATTCAGGACTATTTATTTTTAATATTTTCTGTTGCTCAAAGAAGAAATAATATGATATCAAATAGATTCTTAAAAAAAAGGTGATGTTATGTATAAAAAGATACTAGTACCTTTAGACGGTTCGATCCTATGTGCTAATGCCCTGCAGTCTGCTGAGGAAATGGCTAAATTACACAAGGCTGAAGTAATCCTTCTCCATGTTGTTCCCCATGCTACGATTTATATTGAAAAAGAGGGATCTTTTTGTGACTTCTGCGAACCAAGTTTAAAGGAACAAACAACAGCAGAGCAGTTTCTCACTAACTCAGCAGAGCAATTAAGCTCAAAGGGGATAAAAGTCTCCTGGGCGACCCTTACTGGGGAGCGTCCAGCACATGAGATAATTGAGTACGCAAAAGAAAATTCTGTTGACCTCATCGTAATGACAACCCATGGCAGATCAGGATTTTCGCATTTATGGCTGGGGAGTGTGGCTGAAAAGGTTTTGAGGGGAGCAAGTGAATTCGCATCACTTTTCATGCTAAGGTGCAAATAAGATTGAAAGCGTTGCGTCGTTTAGATCACAAATACAGGCCTAAGGCTGTTAAAATATTTCCCAGCGCATACCTGACAAGTGTTTATTGGGCCAAGGTGCTTGGTCGCATCTTGGCCCAATGTCGGTTAGTGAGAAAAACATAAGTCACTATGAATTGCTTAAATGCTTAGAGACTTCTTAGTAATCAGTTTGGAGATCACTCCCTCATGAAGGTAACACTCATCAATCCTCCATGGCAGTTTTATTCACCGAGCAAATTATACCCTTTGGGAGTATCATATCTAGCCTCTCATTTAATACATTGCGGTTTTGACAGCATCGATATTCTTGATCTGAATTTTGAAATATCTGATACCCAAGACGTCCTTAAAAAATCAGTAGAAATAGTGGAAAGTAGAAATGCAAATATACTGGGAATTACGTGTTGGACGGTCCATCTTCTTTTTTGCATAGAATTTGTAAGAGTATATAAAAGGAAACATCCAGATGTAAAGATCATCATGGGAGGCGTTCATGCTTCATCTCAACCCGAGGAGATAATGAAATTATGTCCTGTGGACATTGTCGTAAGGGGCGAAGGAGAAGAAACCATTGTTAGCTTACTGCGTGCAATAGAGAAAAATAATGATCTCAACGAAGTACATGGTATTTCTTATCGAAAGGATAAAGAAATTCGGCATACTCCAGATAGACCCTTAATTAAGAATTTAGATGAGATTCCTTATCCGGCCTATCATTTACTGGAACCAATAGAAAAATACCAGCCTCTTAATCGCAAATATGTTTTTTCCCTTATTGCCAGCAGAGGATGTCCTTACAAATGCATTTTTTGTTCAGCCAATCGCTTATGGAAATATCAAAGGAGAAGAAATCCTAAAAATATTTTAGGAGAGATTAAGTGGCTTAAAGATAACTATGATGTTGGATTCTTAAGGTTCGAAGATGACGGTCTGACCAATAAACGCGACTGGGCCCTTGAGTTCTTTGTATCATTAAAAGAATTATCGATTCACTTTGACTGCTTGACGCGAATTGATAAAGTTGATTCTGAGTTACTTTTAGCAATGCGAGATGCTGGATGTATTGGGGTTTATCACGGAATAGAGAGTGCCTCTCCCAGATTATTAAAGCTGTTACGGAAAGGTTTTCCAAAATGGGTAAACATAGAATATATTAAAAAGACAATCGCAGAAGAAGTAAGCTTGGGTTTAGTCCCTACAGTGTCTGCAATGATTGGTATTCCCACAGAAACAAAAAAAGAAATACAGCTAACCTTTGATTTGGTGTGTGAGCTCAAAAGACTTGGTGCCAAAACGCAACTTTGGCTAATGACACCCTATCCTGATACAGAAGCCGTCTCCCTTTACAAAGAAGAGTTAATCATGATTGACAGATGGAAAGAGCTTAAACAATTTGATGTATTCTCTACTGTTCCTCGTGAAGCATACTCGCATCTGATTAAGAAATATTCATATCTTGTCCCCGACAATTGGATTTTTAGAAATGATATCAATGATTTTCGAGAAATGAAAATGCTTTATTTAAGTGGCGCAAGCCGAATCTTGGGAGAATTAGAGTTTGTTTAACTCAAATAACTTTAAAATTTATACAATGGATAATGAATGCCATGGGATCTTTGATCAAGCTTTTGCAAAAGATCCCTATTATTTGCCATCAGATATCGCTTTGCCCTCAAGCGTTCAGAGTTTTTGTCTGTGTGACAAAGAAAGTAAAATTCCGATCGCAAGCTTTTATTGCTTTCCCTATGTTGCAAAAGGCAGGTGGATTAAAGATAGAATTCTTCGAATAACAAGGCCTCTGATTCTCAAAAGTCACGAGAAGCTCAATACGGATGTCGTTACCACCTTATTACAAGAAATCTATGAAATAGGAAAAAGAGCAGGAGTCAATATTATCGAAGCAGAAATCTATGAGGAAATCAACTCAAAGATATTTTTCCCGTCCACCAGTTGTGCCGTAAATACCTACAACACCCTTGAGTGGATAAAAACATTTGAAAGCTTTGGATTTGTACGTAGCAAAACAATGCAATGCTTTGAATTAAATCTGGATGAGTTAAATGAATACAAAGACCCATACTTATCAAAAATAAACATTCGAAAATACCAATCCAATGATGAGGAAGATAAAAAATTATACTTAAACCTATGGTCTCAGAGTAAGGATTGTCCTTATAATTTAGTTAATAATGGATTTTGGTACACCAATGTTTTTGAATGGCCGCGGATTTTTTATTCGGAAATTTCACACATTTTAAACAAAGATGATTACATTCTGTTTGCTGAAAAAAACGGGGAGGTTGTAGGATTTATACATTGGTGGCCCAATTTGTACCCTTTGTTAATTGAAGGCGGTCGAAAGGCTATTTTTGGTACTGAAGATTTGATAAATAACTCGTTGGCCAAGATTGACGAGGGAAAGGTTTTTAAGATTATTGTAAGCAAAAAAGCCAAAAATGATAAAGATTTAATCGAAAAGTCTTTGATTAATGAAGCCGCAAAGATTATGAAGAACAAATTTAAATTTAAAAGATGTCAAATCGGAAATATCTCCGAAGAGAAACAATCGATGCTTTCTTTTATCCAGGAAAATGGCGGGAAAAAAGTCCATGAATATTGGGTAATAAGGAATAAATCCTTTGCCAGGTTAGGCTGATCCGGAAGATTTATGAGGTAGACCCATTAACCTGTCCAAAATGCGCCGGAAAGATGAAGGTAATAAGCGGCATAGAGGATGAGGAAGTAGTCAAAAAGATCCTCAAACACCTTGGATTATGGGACCGGAATGCCAGGCCCTCCGCCCAGAAAACAAATTGAGGTGAATGAAACCGTTATTGATTATTCACAATCCCAGCTTTTCACGTCAAATGGGGACGTCCATAAGAAACTAAGAAACCTATTCGCTCAGTCTAATTTTCTCTTTATTCACAATGTTATGGCCGCGATCTACAGCATATCCAACAGCAGGCTGTGTCAACCCCAATTGCTTTGCCATGCGTCCGGAATTCCGGGGACACCTTACTTATCTTTCTTTTTAGGTCCCGGTTTCTGGGGTTTGAGTTTTCGGTTTAATAGAAATTCCATTTTTTTAATAAAGGGACCCTCTCCTAATGGCCGCCCGGTCCGTTCATGTTTCCTAAACAACTCTATTTCAGGTTCCTGAGCATCAATGGATAGAAACTTTTCCCAAAGTATATTGACCATTTCCAGCAATGGCTTTGTTTTTACAAGGATATCATCTTTGCCTTTCATATGCGCGCTGACACTGCTCCAGTACCAGTCGCCAGGGGTTCCTTTGCCAAACCAGCGCGGACCGGATTTGACTCTATATATCTCGTGCATGCTAATAAATATCTCTCTTCCATGATGAAAGATGAGAATTTTCCCTGCCATAAATGCCCACGCCATCCTTCACGAAAATTGATCCGTCGCGTGTAACGTCTGTGCGCTTCACCAATTGCGAGGTTTAAACCGTCCTTTGTTTCAGGTACAGCAATTAGATGGATGTGGTTTGGCATTAGGCAATAAGCCCAAGTTTTTACTTGAAATTTCAAACACCATTCCGACATTAATTCCAAATAGGACTGGTAATCTCCATCATTGAAAAATGTCTGCTGCCGTCTGTTTCCTCTTTGAGTTATATGATGTGGGATTCCAGGCGCAACGGCTCTTGCTATGCGCGCCATGTTTTATAATGAATCAAATGTTCCGGCATTTGTCAATCATTAAGTAAGGTGTGTTGGGAGCAAATAACTTGTCCGGATTTGTAGCACATAAATTGTCCGGTTATAATGGAAGCCAGAAAGGAGGCTTTCATGAAGCGGGCACAAGTACTACAGGAGATTCGGAAAATGGAATTTGAACGGCTTTATACAGGTTGGAGAAGCAAAAAATTAACACAGGAGCAAGCAGCAAGGATTCTGGGTGTTTCAGACAGGACATTCAGACGTTATATCTACCGATATGATGATGAAGGCATAGAGGGGCTTTATGATAAACGGCTTACACAGGCATCTCACAGAAGGGCGCCACTGGATGAGGTACTGGATGTTTGTAAGCTTCGTAAAACACTTTTATCGTTGGTATCAGCGGAAACATGATGGAGAGCGAAGTTATACCTGGGTTAAAGATACTTTGCAGCATAAAAATCTTGTTCAGAAAGGGCGCAGAAAAGGACCTCACCGTAAAAAAAGAGAACGTTCTCCATACTCAGGCATGATGATCCATCAAGACGGATCTACCCACGAATGGGTACCTTCTAAAATGTGGGATCTAATTGTCACCATGGATGATGCAACCAATGAACATTATTCCATGTTTTTTGTAAATGAAGAGGGTACTAAAAGCAGCTTTAAGGGCATTGGTGTAAGAAATGCGGTTCCAGTTCTTTTGGATTCATATGGTTCAAGGGCCGGACAGGCCGGTCTGTAAAAAAGAGTTGACCTTTATTGACATTCTACCACCCTGTAGTATTTTAGGCATAGAGTTTTTAAAGAGAGCGTTCAATCCTGTGGAGATTTGATTAAGGAGACATTATGTGGGACTATACAGATAAAGTAAAAGATCATTTTTTAAACCCAAGAAATGCGGGTGAGTTAGAAGGCGCAAATGCCATTGGAGAAACCGGTTCATTGAATTGTGGTGATGCACTTAAATTGTTTTTAAAAGTAAACGAGAATGAAAGAATTGTAGATGCAACGTTTATGACATTTGGATGTGCCAGTGCTGTGGCATCTTCATCAGCCTTGACTGAGATTATTAGACATTGATAAAGCCATCCGGTATTTTTATTCCGGTGCCTTCTTCTCATCCACCGCCACAAATCAATGCGGATTTGGTCGTCAACATAGTTGAATATTCTGCTGGATACAACGTGTCTGTGATAATTTGCCCATCCCCTTACTTTGGCATTCAGGTCGTGTATCAGTGCGACAGTTTCCGATCCTCGATGTTTATGAATGGTTTCACGGATGTTTTGCAAAAAGGATTTAACATTGTCCCTTGATGGCTTAATTAATAGTTTGCCATTGTATTTGCGAACATTTTGTCCGAGAAAATTAAACCCATGGTCAATCCGAGTGATTTTTGTCTTTTCTTCAGACAAGGAGAGTCCCCTTTCTTCCAAGAAGCGAATCACTGCGGGTTTTACCACATTTTCGAGAAGTTCTTTTGAATGAGCGGTGATGATAAAATCATCCGCATATCTGATCACATTGATTTTTGGTCT
>JAHIVS010000321.1 GCA_018816605.1 Pseudomonadota bacterium | reverse complement strand
GGAGCCACCCTGTCCTTTGATCTCATGCGGGCTCGATTCAAGTCCATGCTTGGGGCAAGCCTGCTCAAATTGCTGGCCCTGCCAGGTTTGGCCCTGCTGATTTTTAACGCATTTTCCCTGCCGGTGGTGGAATTTTTACCGGCCTTCATATTGTTGGCATCTCCCACCGCCACCCTGACCTTTGTCATGGCAAAGGAAATGAACGGAGACCCTGATTTTGCAGTGGCAGCGATATCCGGCTGCACCCTGTTGTCAGGGATAAGCTTTTCTGTCTGGCTTCATTTTCTGCACTGAAAGCATTTTTTTTTGCAGACATGGTTTCCATTGTTGATAGTGGTTTTTGGATGTGGTAATGTGAAATACAGAACTTCACCTTTACAGGAGGTCCCATGCAAATATCCCTTACCTTTAAAAATATTAATTCGTCAGATGCCCTGAAATCAAGAATACAGGAAAAATTTGATCGATTGGACAAAATGCTCGACGGCCCGGCAGAAGCCCATGTGGTTTTATCCGTCGAAAAAATAAGGCATATTGTCGAGGTCAACTTCAAAGGGGATAAATTCCAGATCCATGCCAAAGAAGAAGCTGAAAATATGTATGCCGCCATTGATGCGGTGACAGACATCATAAAATTACAGATTCAAAAGAACAAAGAAAAACTCAAACGGCATCTGGCCGGAAAGAAAGAGAGCATCAAAAACAATGATATAGAGTATAGCGCCCCTGTCGCCGGGGCAGATCCCGGTCAGCCTTAACCAGAAAAGTCCGGGGCGAAAGCCCCGGACTTTTCTGGCTGAATATAATCGGACTTATTTTTGCTAGATAAAATAGGATTTTAATGGCGGAAAGCCATTAAATTCAATGGCACTGTAGGTGTTGGTATATGCACCGGTGGACAACCAGTAGATCCGGTCGCTGATGGCCAGGTTCAGGGGCAGTTTGTATTTATAGTCTTCATATAATATATCCGCACTGTCGCAGGTCGGACCGGCAATAATCGCTTCTTCCACCTCGCCTTTTTTTCCGGTGAAGAGGGGATATTTGATGGCTTCGCCCAATGTCTCTATCAATCCTGAAAATTTCCCCACATCCGTATAGACCCAACGGTTCAGGGCGGTTCTGGATTTTCTTGAAATCAGGACCACCTCGCTGACCAGAACGCCGGCATCCCCCATAATCGAACGGCCGGGTTCCAAAATGATCTGGGGCAGATTTTCGCCAAACCCTTCTTTCAGAAACCGGGTGATTTCCTGGGCATAGGTTTCAAGGTCATTGGCTTTTGTGATATAATTGGCAGGAAATCCTCCCCCAAGATTGATCATTTTCAATTCAATGCCGTCTTCTTCCTGAAGTCTTTCAAAAATAACCTTAACTTTTCCAATGGCCGCATCCCATGCACCGATATCCCGCTGCTGGGACCCCACGTGGAAAGAGATTCCGTAGGGGATAAGGCCCAGGTCCTTGGCAAGAATAATCAGGTCCATGGCCATATCCGTCTGGCACCCGAATTTTCTGGAAAGCGGCCAGTCTGCGGTGAGGGTTCCTTCGCTCAATATTCGGATATAAATTTTAGACCCCGGGGCTGCCTTGGCAATATTGCGGATATCTGCCTCGGAATCGGTTGCAAACATGCGAACCCCTTTTTGATAAAAATACCGGACATCCTTGCTTTTTTTTATGGTGTTGCCGAAACTGACTTTGTCCGGGCTGATACCAAGGGAAAGGACCCGATCCAGTTCATAAACCGACGCAATATCGAAATTCACATTTTTGTCCCGAAGCATGGTAAGAATCTCAATTGCCGGGTTTGCTTTTACGGCATAATAAATACTGGCATAGGGAAATGCATTGACCAGTTTTTCAAGCCGATCGGTTATGGTGGCGGTATCAATCACCAGGAAGGGCGTTTCCTTATCATCGGAAAAGGCCCTGATTCTGTCAAAGGTTTCAAGGCTCATGTATTCTTCAAGTTGTAGGGGCATGGCGCTTACTCCAAATATAGGTATTAATAAAATATCAGACAATCACCCATTTTGATGTGGTCAGAATAAATGCCCGAAACCTCATTGTTTTTTGTTCTCCAAATTATTGGACCTGCTTAAATGGACCAAATGGACAAAATTGTCAAGAAAATTTTTATGGAATGGGCAAAACCTGCCATCCTTTTTCAAGGGTTCATTTTTGTGTGTTGCGCAATTGGGCCGCAAACAGTTCACGCAGCTTTTCCACCCGCCTGCGGTTTACACCGAGATCTGAGTACCCGACCCGGGAGGCGGAGCGGACCTGGATTTGTTTTTCTGCCGAAAAATAAAACTCCAGGTCATCGACAAATCCCATGCGGCTTGATTTGCATTCAATGTGAAGGTAGTTGTCCTTTTCCGTGAGGATGGTCATTCTTTCAAATGAGGACAGCACTTTTTTCAGAAGGGCGACGGCAGTCTCTTTTTCACCCTGGTATTGCAGGGGCGGAAGGAAATGATCTTCATCAACAGCCTGGCTGCTGACGCAATTGGGTCTGGCCGGACATTTTGCCAAGCGGTTTTCACGGACGCCTAAATTTTCCGGTGGGTGTCCTGCACAGGCAAATAACATCATGCATCCAATTATTGAGACGCCAAGACCTTTCATTTTTTACCTCGGATTTCAAGAACAATTTTTATTTGTATTGTACACAATATGGGTGTAAAACTGGAAAGTCAAGGGTTCAGGCAGATCCAGGGACAATATCACCTTGGGGCATGGGTGCGGCGCGTCACATCCCCTAAGGATTTTTGCCAACTGAAATAAAGGTGTTGGAAAAAGAGTGTTTTTCCCTTTGATTTCCAGAGGTGATTTTTCCAATTACCCGTTTTGAAGTTATCATTTTGTGATGATTGACAGATCGCCATATATTAATTTATATATATTCCATGAAGAGAACCCCACATGGATCATTCGCATTCAAATTTGTGACAAATTACACGCTTATCAGCGTTGCAGAATCGTGGAACACCGAATGCGCCGAAATTTATAGCACTCTTCTGAAGAAACGTGTGGAATCCAAACCGGAACAAAGAAGATGTGTTATCTTTGATGGTCGCAAATGGGGCTCCCAAACTCCGGAATGTTACCAAAAATTTTTGGAGTTAAACCAACACATCTCAGGGCATTACAACGCCCTCTTCATTGCGTACTACTTGGCGCCTGAAAATTTTTCTTTATCAAAATATCTTTTGGATATGGTCAACGATGAATTCAAAAGCAGGATACATTGGCGATTTTTTCATGATCTTCAAGACGTTTTTTTCTGGTTGAATTCTGAAGGGTTTGAAATCCCAGTCCTGACAAATAGTGATTTCCCAGAGCCCGTCTCTGCCAGCCATTACCTCGACTATCTCTAATTCCGATCAGACTGTTTTGAGAACTGCAAATCGGTTTTTCCCAGGAGAATGTTGACAAAAAGCAGGTCTCCATCCTATGGTCACAAGACCATTGTTCAATTGTTAACACAACCTTAAACAGGAGGAGGAAAAAATGAGCATGGGGATCAGGCAAGTCACTTTTATGGTTGCGGTATTGGCACTATTGTTGGGTTCGGTTTTCACCGGCACTGTCCAGGCGGAGCAGGAACGCAGTTACCTGATGGCCACCGCCTCCACTGGCGGCACCTATTATCCGGTCGGCGTTGCCCTGTCGACCCTGGTCAAGGTCAAGCTCCAGCCCACCCGGAAGATCGGCCTTTCGGCCATCAGTTCTGCCGGTTCCGGGGAAAACATCAAACTGCTGCGGGAGAATGAAGTCCAGTTCGCCATTCTCCAGGGTCTTTACGGTGCCTATGCCTGGAAGGGGACCGGTCCCATAGAAAGCGAAGGCCCCCAGAAAAATCTGCGCTCGGTTACCATGCTCTGGCAGAATGTTGAACATTTTACCGTGAATCGGAAATTTGCCAAAACCGGCACTGCTTCCGACCTGCTCGGGATGAAAGGACAAACCCTTTCCCTGGGCAAGAAGAATTCCGGTACCCTGGGTTCCAATACCGTATTGCTGGGCCATCTGGGTGCGGATGTCGAAAAAGACTACAACCTGATCTATGTTGGCTATGGTCCGTCTGCAGATGCCATGCAGAACGGCCAGGCCGCCGGCATGAGCACTCCGGCCGGATCCCCTGTCAGTGCCGTGACCAAGGCCATGGCCTCCATGGGCAAAGATATTGTTGTCCTGGACTTCACCGACGAGCAACGGATCCAGGCCGATGGGGGCATGGAACTTTGGACCCGGTTTGTGATTCCGCCCGGTACCTATCCGGGCCAGGAAAAGGCCATCAACACCATCGCCCAGCCGAATTTTCTTTCCGTGCGGGCTGATGTGGATGCGGATGCGGTTTACCAGATCACCAAGACCACTTACGAGAATCTGCCCTTCCTCAATGCCATCCATGCGGCCACCAAGGCCATGGCCCTGGAAAAAGCCATTGAAGGGTTGCCGATGCCCCTGCACCCGGGCGCCGCAAAGTATTACCAGGAAGTGGGCATCAAGATTCCTGCCCGCCTTTTGGCAAACTAACAGACTGAATCTCCCGCGGCCGCCCTTTGGGGGCGGCCGCAAAACATTATTTTCTGGAGTCCATTGAAATGTCGGCCACTGAAATCAAAATCCAGGTTCCTCCCTCCCGTTTATTTCTCTTGCTGGGTGTGGTCATCTCTCTGATGCACATCTGGTTCAACGTGGGCACCGTATTGTCGTCTCTTTGGCAGAATTCCCTGCATTTTGCAGGATTTGCCCTGATGGCCGCCTGGGTCTATCCCCTGCGCAAGAATCCCTCCCTGGCCTGGCGTGTTCCGGATATTTTGCTGGGGGTGCTGGCCGCAGGGTCTGCCCTGTTTCTCATTGCCATGGAAGATGCCATTTATGCCCGGGGGGTGCGCATGGTTCCCGCCGAGTGGATCGCAGGGGGCATACTGATCGCCTGCGCCCTTGAATTCACCCGGCGGGTGGCAGGGCTGTTTATTCCGGTGCTGATTCTTGTGGCCTTAAGCTATGTCGGCTTTTGGGGAGGAAAGATTTCCGGGGTGTTTAAGTTTGCGGGCCTGAGCCCGGAAACAATTCTTTTCCGCAGTATCTATGGGGATGATGCCCTGTTCGGAACCATTGCCGGCATTTCGTCCAGTTATGTGTTCATGTTTATTTTGTTCGGCGCTTTTCTGCTGCGGTCCGGCGCCGGAGAATTTGTCATTGACCTGGCCCGTGCCGTGGCAGGGAAAATGGTGGGCGGTCCGGGACTTGTGGCCGTGATGGCCTCGGGCCTCATGGGAACCATCTCGGGATCAGCCGTGGCCAACACCGCCTCCACCGGCGTCATCACCATTCCGCTCATGAAACGGGCCGGTTTTCCCCCTAGGTTTGCTGCCGGGGTTGAGGCTGCCGCTTCCACAGGGGGGCAGCTGATGCCGCCGATCATGGGTGCCGGGGCCTTTGTCATGGCCACCTACACCCAGATTTCCTACAACACCATTGTCGTGGTCAGTATCCTGCCGGCCATCCTCTATTTTGCCACCGTGGGATTTTTTGTCCGGATCGAGGCCAAACGCAGTTTTGTCAATGCCCTGGACCAGGAAGAGGTTTCAGGCCTTGAGGTGCTAAAAAAGGGGGGGGTTGTCTTTCTTTTGCCCATAGCAGTGCTCATCGGTCTTCTGATATATGGGTTTACCCCTACCTATGCCGCAGGCATCTCCATTGTGGCTGTCATCGCCGCCTCCTGGCTGAGCCCCAACCCCATGGGGGCAAAAGCTGTCATCGAAGCCCTGGCCATGGGTGCCCGGAATATGGTGATGACCGCCATTCTGCTCTGTACCGTCGGCCTGATCGTCAACATCATTGCCACGGCAGGAATCGGCAATACCTTTTCCCTGATGATCAACCAGTGGGCAGGGCACAGCCTGGTGATTGCCATCACCCTGATTGCCCTTGCCTCGTTGGTGCTGGGCATGGGGTTGCCCGTGACCGCAGCCTATATCGTTCTGGGAACTCTCTCGGCACCGGCACTCCATGCCCTGATTTCCGACGGACTTCTGGTGGATGCCCTGGCCGGCGGTCGGATTCCCGAGGCGGCAAAGGCCATCTTCATGATTGCCGCACCCGAGCATCTGGCAAATATCGGAAGTCCCATGACGGCAGCTGCCGCCCGGGCCGTCGTTGATGCGGTGCCCGTTGACATGGCCGGCATGGTGAGGGAAGCGGTTTTAACCCCCCATGCCCTGACCTATGCCCTGCTGTCGGCGCATTTGATCATCTTCTGGCTGAGCCAGGATTCCAATGTCACGCCGCCGGTGGCCCTGGCCGCCTTTACGGCAGCCGCCATTGCCGGCACCAAGCCAATGGTCACCGGTTTTCAGTCTTGGAAGCTGGCCAAGGGCCTGTACATCATCCCGCTGTTGTTTGCCTATACCCCTTTTATCGGGGGCTCATGGGCCGATGATTTCATGATTTTCTTTTTTGCCCTGTTCGGGCTTTACGCCTTTGCCGCAGGGTTGGAAGGGTTCATGGAAAAGAAAATCGGCCTGTTCGTCCGCCTGCTGACCTTTGGCTGTGCCCTAGCGCTGCTCTGGCCTTCCCCCTGGTGGGTACACCTGGCCGGCCTCGTGGGGCTTATGGGAATATTTATTCTCAACTGGCGCGCATCCCGCACTCTCCTGAAAACAGAGTTGGAGAATCAGGGATAATCGCTTTTGATCAGTTCCTTGATGGATTCAAGGTCGTCCAGGGCTTTTTTTTGGGAAACATCCTGCCATCCATCCATCTTGATCCGTTGCAATTCCTTTAGAAATTTGCCAAGGGTCTGGGTATACCGTGCAGCATTGCCGAGGCCGGTGGTGACAGGACCTTTGATTTCACCGCTTTCACGGCGGGCTTCCTGGACTTCCTGAAACGCCTTGTTAATGGATTTTTCCCCGGAACTGATGCTTTCCCGGATTTGCTCGTTTCCATGTTCCATGACCTTGCGGGCCTTGTCCACCTTGTGGGGGCTGATGCCCAATTCTTTGGCCCGCAGTTCATTGGTTTTTTTCCGGCTCAAGGTTGGGTTCCCTTTGTCCCGGGACCCGTGGATGGTATCCAGCAGGGAAAGGCAGCTCAGAATATCTTCGTCGGACATGTTTCTGCGGTTGCGCTGGATATGAAAGCTGTACAAGATGGCGTCATCTTCATTTTCAAAAGATTTAAAGTGCACGGACACCTCTTTGAGGCCCGCGGCTTTGGCCGCGGCAAACCGGGTATGACCGTCCACCACAATATTTTTTCCCTCCCAGGCAATGATGGGGAAAATATCATCAAACCCGTTGGTCTCCATATCCTTGGAAATGGAGTCAAGGGTATCGCTTCCAATGGGAAAAATGGAAGCAAAAGGATTCTGGACGATTAGTTCGGAAATATTTATATAATCGGTTTTCATTCGTATTCCCCTGTTTCGGTTGTCATGTTTGGATGCTGTTTTGGCAAGGCCAAGGGTATATCCCATTGCAGACAAAAAGTGCAATCTTTTTTTAAAAGAATTGCACTTCTCAGGTCTTTGTGATGCCCGATTAAAGGGGCAAAGGAAGAATGATGCGGTAAGGCTTGGGTCTATTTAATCTTTAGCCGGATATTATGGGTTTTCATGGTCGCATTCACGGCATCGCTCATTTCATTGAGGGTGACATTGGAGGTGAATTTCTTTCCATTGGTTGTGATTTCTATGCCGGGAACATTTTTTTTGGTCAGTTTTAATAAAACCCCCAGTCCAAATGTCTTTTTTACTTCAAACGGTTTTGTATTTGTATTCATGATATTTTTTCCTTCATTTAAGATCTGATCCATACACGTGCCCATGGTACTAGTATCGGTCCATGGACCGGAAAAGATAAATATTGCCAAAGGAAAAAAATGGCTTTCATTGTTTTATTCCCAGTGGATTCAGGCACAGGATGTGCAGCCCCGGCCCCTATTCCGTACCCTTGGCTGCATATGTCCCCCCGAGCCGGACCAGCTCCTCCAGGGTCTTGTGTATGAGTTCATCCACTTTTGCTGCAATTTCCGGGGTGAGCTGCTCGCCAAGGGTGTTCAGATCCTTGGGCTCCACCCCGATAACCGTGGTGCGGGGAACATGGTCAAGGGCATTGCAAAGGGTGAGGGCCTCAATGAGATCCACCTGGTGAAGTGAGTTCTTGGCAAGGATGCGGCTGGGGATCTCATGGTGCTCAAGGCGATGGATATCGCCTGGTTTGCCGTGATTTAAAACCGTGTCCACCACGATCAGGTGACCGGCATTGGAAATCACCCCCAAAAGGTTGATCCCCAGAACACCGCCGTCAACCACCAGCACATTGTCTGGAAAATCATATTCTTTTTCCAGCCGTTCCACCACCCGGATACCCACGCCATCGTCCGTGTAGAGAGTATTTCCAACCCCTAAAATCGTAATAGTATCGTTCATGGGTTCCCTGAATCAAGGTTCCAATAGCCCTAAATTGGAACCTTGATTAAAAAGTTTACGTTAAATAACCCTTACCTTATAGGTTTCATTGGTGTGCGGGTCAATGACATGGACGGCACAGGCAATACAGGGGTCATAGGAATGTACGGTTCTTAAGATCTCAAGGGGCTGTTTGGGATCGGCAATGGGGGTTCCGATCAGTGAATTTTCCACCGGTCCCTTCTGGTTTTTCCCGTCGCTGGGCCCCAGGTTCCAGGTGGAGGGCACCACATACTGGTAGTTTTTGATCTTACCGCCTTCAATGTTAATCCAATGGCCCAGAGCACCCCTTGGCACGTCATTGAGCCCGAAGCCCCTGGCCTTGTCCGGCATTTCCCAGGGCTGGTAGGTCTTTTTATCTCCGGCAGCAATATTGGATTTAAGGGTATCAATCCAGCCGCCCATGGCATTGCCCACCACAACGGTTTCAATCCCCCTGGCAGCGGTTCTGCCCAGGGTGGAGAACAGGGCATCCACACCCACACCCAGGGTCTGTAATACATGATCCACCAAGGCCTTTACCCCTTTCTGTCCGCTGGTATAGGCCACAAGATTCCTGGCAAGGGGGCCGACTTCGGCGGGCCTGCCGTCATATCGCGGGGCTTTCATCCAGGAGTATTGATCGTCGGTATTATAGGTGACTTCCCTCTGGATGGGTTTGGTTTCGCCGTCATAAGGGTGTCTGGCGTCTCCTCGTTCATACCATGCCCGGGTGACATCTTCCGTAATTCGATCGGTGTCAACGGGAATGGGGGTCAGATCTCCCATGAGAACACCGCCCGGCATCAGCAGGTCGTCATTGATGGCCTGCTGGGGGAAGTCCCCGTAACACAGGTATGTTTGGTTGTTGCCGCCGATGGCTGCCCAGTCCTTGTAAAAGGAGGCCACTGCCAGCAGATCCGGAATATACACCTCATCCACAAAGGCCTTGGTTTCCTTCCAGATCCCTGTGAATTCATCTATTCTTTCCGGGGTCAGATCTCCCACACAGGTGACCCCTCCCACAACCAGCGACTGGGGGTGGGGGTTTTTACCGCCGAAAATGGCATGCATCCTGGCAGCTTTTGCCTGGAGTTTGATGGCTTCCAGATAATGGGAGGAAGCCATGAGATTGGCTTCCGGCGGAAGCTTATAGGCAGAATGGCCCCAGTAGGCGTTGTTAAAGGGTCCCAATTGTCCGCTGTTGACAAAAATGGAAAGCTTGGCCTGGACCTGCCTGAAATAATCAGCGGTCCGGGGCCTGCCGCTGACATTTGCAGACAATTTGGCTGTCTTGACAGGATCGGCGGACAGGCCGCTGACAATGTCCACCCAGTCCAGGGCATGGAGGTGATAAAAATGGACAATATGATCGTGCTGGTATTGGGCGCCGTGGAGCAGGTTCCGGATAATCCGGGCATTCTCGGGGATTTCGATCTTGCAGGCATCTTCCACGGCTCTGACCGAGGACAAGGCATGGATATAGGTGCAGACCCCGCAGGATCTCTGGACAAAATGGTGGGCATCTTGTGGGTCCCGTCCCTGGAGCATCATTTCAATGCCCCGGAACATCTGGCCCGAGGTCCAGGCATCTTTTACGCGTCCGTTTTCAATTTCGACTTCTATTTTTAAATGGCCTTCGATCCGTGTAATCGGATCTATGATTATTTTTTTTCCCATAATAAGTACCTTTCGCCGTTAGGGGATGTGAGATTGCAAAATGTTCAAGACCGATGATCGGTTTTTAAGATTCCTCATAAAAAGGGGTCATGGTATCCCAGAAACCAGGCTCACTGCACCCGATGCAGGGATGCCCCGCCTGGATGGGAAAGCTTGTGGCATCATTGAATTTTGCAGTCGGACAATTATTATAGGTTTCAGGACCCTTGCACCCCATCGGATAGAGGCAATACCCGAGTTCAGCTTCCCTGGATCCAAACTGGCTCACAAAATTGCCTTCTTCATAGTGTTTGAGCCGGGGGCAGTTGTCATGGACGGTATCGCCGTAGGCAAAGGTGGGTCTGCCTATGTCGTCCAGTTCAATGGATTCCTTGTTCAGATATTTGACAATGGTTCCCAGCAGGTTCAACGGATTCATGGGACAGCCGGGCAGGTTGATGGGGCTTATGCCCAAGGTATCACCGACGCCTTTATATCCGCCGGGGTTGGGGCTTGCGGCAGCCACTCCGCCGTAAGCCGCACAGGTGCCGATGGCCAGGGTGGCCGCGGCCTTGGGAACCACTTCCCTGGCAATTTCCAGAAAGGTTTTGTCGGCGACTTTGCCGTAGGCACCGTTGTAATTTGTGGCAATGGCCCCTTCAACCACGCAGACAAACTGGCCCTTGTATTTTTCAACGGCAGTGTGCAGGTTTTCTTCTGCCTGAACCCCGGATGCAGCCATCAGGGTTTCATGGTATTCCACGGAAATGGTTTCCAGGATAATGGCCCCCACATCCGGTGTCCTTAAAAAGGCTTCGGAACAGCCCGTGCATTCCCCAAAGTGGAGCCATACAACGGGTGGCCGCGGCTTGGAAGCCGCTTTTTCAATCTGCCGGGCCACTTGCCCCACGCAGGAATAGCTCAGCCCCATGGATGCTGTCAGGGCCGTACAATACTTGAGAAAATCCCTTCTTGAGACACCTTTGGCTTCCAGCCGTTCATAAAATTTTGCAGTCGGGTCGGTTTTCATCTCACCTCCGTAAATGTGATTATGACTTCCTATCATACCTCAACTTTAAGAGCTGTTTTGTGGGGCCAGGTTTTCTTTATTGCATTTTTTTAAGTGTGATAATGAAAGATTGATAAAAAGCACAATAAAAAAGCCTGACCCGTTCCGCCAAAACCGAATCCCGAAAGTTGAGTCATAACTATTTGATCCTCCTTTAATAGAGCGGTAAGAAAGCTCAGATCAAATTGATTGTTCCGATTAAATATCTATAGTGTATTGAATATCGCTATAAAGACAAAATCAACGTTTTTAAGGAGATACACATGGGAATACGCGTATAAAAAATTTCCATGCAAATGATAAATCCCATAAGAATTATCAATTTGTTAATTGTCTAAGTTTTTTATAATCATACACCCCAATGGAAGGTAAACATCAACATACGGACAAATTTTTAAAATGACACGCATTCCCCAACGACACTGAGTGTTTTGTGAATGCCCGGCCCGTGCAAGGCTGGTGCAGGATATTGTGGGGAGGTCAACTGTATCTTAGCCATTAGGTGATTTCCCCCCTAACCCCGGGCTGAAGGAAAGGATCTCCCAGGCCCCTGGAGGAAATGAACCTATGTTGGATACATTAAAGATTGTTTATAAGAACGACGGCATCAGAGAGCAGGTAAAAGCCCTGATCCCGGATGGTAATTTAACGGCCTGCCTGACCTGCGGCACCTGCGCCAGCGGTTGTCCTGCCACAGGTCTCCACAATATGGATCCCAGAAAATTTATCCGCATGGCGGTTTTCGGCATGGACAAAGAACTGGAACGCCACCCCTGGGTGTGGTCCTGCACCATGTGCAAACGCTGCTATGATGTCTGCCCCATGTCCATCAACATTCCCCAGCTCACCTATTATCTGCGGTCTCTCTGGCCCCGGGAAGAGCGTCCCAAGGGGATTTTGGGCTCCTGTAACCTTCATGTCAGCTCCCACGGCGGGGCCATGGGGGTTCCCTTTGAAGATTTCAAGTTCACCGTGGAAGACCTGGCCGAAGAATGCCGGGAGGAGCAGGAAGGCTTTGAGGACCTGACCGTGGATATTGACCGTGAGGGAGCCTATTTCGCCCTGAACCAGAACTCCCGGGAACCGGTGGTCGAACCAGATGAGCTGCTGCCCTTGTGGAAGATCCTGCACACGGTGGGTGCCGACTGGACCTATTATTCAGATTATTGGGCCGGTGAAAATTACTGCATGTTCCTGGCCGATGATGAATCCTGGGAAAAGATTGTTCGGGCCCAGGCTGCGCATATTGATAAACTGGGGTGCAAGGTGTTCGTCAATACTGAATGCGGCCATTCTTTTTTTGCGGTGTGGTCGGGTCTGCAGAAATTCAATATTCCCCACAAGTTTGAGTTCAGAAGTATTGTCGAATACTATGCAAAATGGATTAAAGAGGGCAAGCTGCCTGTCAATTCCGACTGGAACACGACCCATATCAAGTTCACGGTCCAGGACCCCTGCAATGTGGTTCGAAAATCTCTGGGGGATAAGTTTGCCGATGACCTGCGCTATGTGGTCCAACAGGTTGTCGGGGAAGAGAATCTGGTGGAGATGACCCCCAATAAATCCAATAACTATTGCTGCGGCGGCGGCGGCGGCGCCCTTCAGGCAGGCTATACAGAAGAGCGGCGGCAATACGGCCAGACAAAATTTGATCAGATCATGGCCACCGGCGCCACCTATGTGGTCACCCCCTGTCACAATTGTCATGCCCAGATAGAGGATCTGGCCCATCACCACAAGGCCGATTACCATACCGTTCATTTGTGGACCCTGATCTGCCTCTCTTTGGGGATACTGGGAGAAAACGAACGGACATACCTGGGACCGGATCTGGCGGAATACGGGCTCTAGTGTCCTTGGCAAGGCAGACCCATTGAATCAACACTTCTTTCCAAGGAGATTTTTATGAGCAAAACAATTCCCATAGGATCGGTCATGGTGGCAGGCGGCGGTATCGCCGGTATCCAGGCTGCCCTGGATCTGGCCGAATCGGGATTCTACGTATATATGGTTGAAAAAAGCCCGGCCATCGGCGGGGTCATGGCCCAGCTGGACAAGACCTTCCCCACCAATGACTGCTCCATGTGCATCATGTCGCCCAAACTTGTGGAGGTGGGCCGGCATATCAATATTGAGCTGATCACCCTGGCCGATATCACGGATATCCGCGGTGAAATGGGAAATTTTGAAGTGGATATTTTCCAGAAGGCCCGGTTTGTGGACATGGACAAATGCGTGGGCTGCGGTGCCTGCGTGGAAAAATGTCCCAAAAAAGTGGCGGATGTCTACAACGCAAGTCTTGTGAAACGTAAGGCCATTTATGTCCCCTATGCCCAGGCTGTGCCCTTGAAATACGTGATTGACCCGGACAATTGCATCAAATTGACAAAGGACAGATGTGGTATTTGCGAAAAAACCTGTCCTGCCGGGGCCATAAATTTTAAGGATACAGACAAAAAATTTTCCTTGAATGTGGGATCTGTCATCCTGGCACCGGGATTTGTGCCGTTTCATCCGGGAAATTCACAAATTTACGGGTGGGCCGCATCCAAGGATGTGGTCACCTCCCTTGAGTTTGAGCGGCTGCTGTCGGCATCCGGGCCGAACAAGGGGCATTTGATCCGGATGTCCGACCACAAAGACCCGAAGCACATTGCCTGGCTCCAATGTGTGGGCTCCAGAAATATCAATCACTGCGACAATGCCCATTGTTCGTCTGTCTGCTGCATGTATGCCATCAAGCAGGCCATCATCGCAAAGGAGCATGACCCAAATCTTGCCTGCACCATCTTTTATATGGACATGAGAACCCACGGCAAGGGATTTGAAGCCTGTTATAACGAGGCCAGGGAAAAGCACGGCATCCGCTTTGTCAGGTGCCGGGTTCATTCCGTTTTTCAGTCGCCGGATAAAACCGTTCAGACCCTGGTCTATTTTGACGATGAAAAAGAGGGGCTTGTTCAGGAAGAGGTTGATATCGTGGTCTTGTCCGTGGGAATGGAAATTGACTCCCAAACCCGTGACTTTGCCCGTAAAATCGGTGTTGAACTCACAGACCAGGGGTTTTGTAAGACCCATTCTTTCAGCCCCACTGCCACCACACGGGAGGGCATCTATGTCTGCGGGGCCTTCCAGGGGCCCAAGGATATTCCCCAGTCCGTGATTGAAGCCGGGGCAGCCGCGCTTTGTGCAGGAGGTGCCATCGCCCGGAGCCGGGGCAGTCTTGTCAAAACCCTTGCAGACCCCGTTCTCAGGGATGTGAATTTTGATGTGCCCCGGGTGGGGGTATTTGTCTGCCACTGCGGCATCAACATCGGCGGGGTGGTGGATGTCCCGGGGGTGCGTGATTTTGCCGCAACCCTTCCCTTTGTGGAGTATAGCGACGACAATCTCTATTCCTGTTCCCAGGATGCCCAGGATATTATCATGGGGCATATCCGGGAGAAAAATCTCAACCGGGTGGTGGTGGCGGCCTGCAGCCCCCGTACCCATGAGCCGTTGTTCCAGGAGACCCTGGTTGCTGCCGGGTTGAACAAATATTTGTTTGAGATGGTCAATATCCGGAATCATAATTCCTGGGTGCACAAGGAGTTCCCTGAACAGGCCACCCAGAAAGCCAAGGAATCGGTCCGCATGGCCGTCTCCAAGGTAGCCCTTTTTACGCCCTTAACAGAAGAGACCCTTTCCGTGAACAAGCGGTTGCTGGTGGTGGGCGGCGGTATTTCCGGCATGACAGCGGCAAGATCCCTGGCAGACCAGGGGTTTGAAGTGGACCTTGTGGAAAGGCAAGATCGCCTGGGCGGTCAGGCAAATGACATACACAGGACCGCCACGGGTGTGGATGTCCAGCAGGCATTGCAGGAACTGAAAAGTGCTGTTGAGGCCCACCCCTTTATACAGGTGCATCTCGGGACCCATCTTTCAGATGTCCAGGGATTTGTGGGCAATTTTGAAACTAAGATTCAGGGTGGGGCCGGTGAATCCGTCATCCAGCACGGCGCTGCCGTCATTGCCACAGGGGCCAAAGAATATAGGCCTGAAGAATATCTCTTTGGACAGGATAAAAGGGTGATGACAGGCCTTGAACTGGATCGGAAGATCCTGGACAAGGATTCGTTGGTCGCCACTGCAACGACAGCGGTTTTTATCCAGTGCGTGGGATCAAGGGAACCTGAAAGGCCCTATTGCTCCAGAATCTGCTGTACCCATTCCATTGCATCTGCCCTGTCCTTAAAAGAAAAAAATCCGGATATGAATATCTATATTCTGTACCGGGATATCAGAACCTATGGGGAAAAGGAAATCATGTATCAGAAAGCCCGGGAAAAAGGGGTGATATTTGTCCGGTACAGCCTGGAAAACAAACCCCGGGTGGATGTCGGAAAAACCCGATTGGATATCCGGGTCACAGATCATATATTGAAAAAAGAGGTGACGCTGGAAACCGATATGCTGGTGCTTGCCGCTGCCGTTGTTTCCCATAAAGAGGATGCCCTTGCCAAATTGTTCAAGGTGCCCATGGACAGCGACGGCTTTTTCGCAGAAGCCCATGTGAAGCTGGCCCCATCCAATTTTGCAGTGGACGGCATCTTTTTATGCGGCCTTGCCCATTATCCCAAACCCATTGACGAATCCACGGCCCAGGCCCAGGCAGCCGCATCCGGTGTGGCCCGGCTGTTTGCCAAGACACAGATCAAAACCCTGGGCAATACCGCAGCGGTTGACACGGCTTTCTGCAGTTCCTGCGGGGTGTGCATCAGTATCTGCCCCTATAATGCCCCCAGCTTTATTCAGGAGGGCAGAGACCAGGGACGGGCCATGGTCAATCCGGTGCTTTGCAAGGGATGCGGACTGTGCGTTGCATCCTGCCGCTCGGGTGCCCTGGGGCTTAAAGGCTTTGAAGAAGAACAGATCATGGCAATGATTGACAGTGTATTTTATTAGGAGACCTTTAATCGGAGATATGGACATGACAGCATTTGAACCTAAAATAATCACCTTTCTGTGCAATTGGTGCAGCTATGGAGCTGCTGACCTGGCAGGGGTCAGCCGGTTTCAGTATCCGACGAATATGAGAATCATCCGGGTTCCCTGCTCGGGCCGCATTTCCCCAAAAATGATCCTCCACGCCATCAGAAACGGCGCCGACGGGGTATGGGTGTCGGGCTGCCACCCGGGAGACTGCCACTACCTTGAAGGAAATTACTATGCCAGACGCAAATTTGCCCTGCTCAAACAATTGCTGGAGTATACCGGGCTTGAGCCCGGTCGGCTTCAGTTTTCCTGGATATCCTCGGCCGAAGGCGTAAAGTTTGCCGATGTTGCCTGCCGGGTGATCGACGAGATTAAACAGCTGGGCCCTGCAACCCACCTGATCAAAACCCTTGTCGAGGTGGCCTGATGAATTCTCGTGCCCAGCTCATAAATCAGACCATAAAACAGATATCCAAAAAGATATTGGAACAGGGCCGGGTAGACGGGGTCATTGGATTCAGGCAGGGTAGCTGCGGATACATGACCGAACCCTATATGGCAAAAACCAGTGAAGCGGCCGATGCGCTTATCTTTGACTGCAATTGTCGGATGAACCTTGTGACCTACCTGACCCACAGGACCGACAAGGTCGGCATTGTGGTCAAAGGATGTGACAGCCGCAACCTTGTCACCCATATCATTGAAAACAAAATAAAAAGAGATCAGCTCTATATCATCGGGGTGCCCTGTACCGGGCTTGCCGATAAAAATGCCTTGATTGCGGCTGCAGGCACAAATATTTTATCAATTGAAGATGATGGAAAAACCCTTTTCATCACAACTGAAACCGGCACAAAAAAGATTCCCAAAGCAGATGTTTTACAATCAAACTGCAGGACCTGCATCCGGAAAAACCCGGTTATCTATGATGAACTGGCAGGGCCCCTGGTTGCCGAGCTTGAAATAAAGGCCAGATTTTCCGATGTGGATAAGATTGAGGCCATGGCCGCAGTTGAAAAACAGGCGTTATTCGACGGATTGCTGTCGGAATGTATCCGGTGCTATGCCTGCAGAAACGCCTGCCCCCTGTGCTATTGCCCCACCTGTTTTGTGGATGAGTCCAGGCCCCAGTGGGTGGGAAAAACCTGCGAGGCTGTTGATGTTGCGACCTATCATATTCTCAGGGCATTCCATGATGCCGGCCGGTGCACGGACTGCGGTGCCTGTGAGGCGGCCTGTCCCCTGGACATCAAAATGAGAATTTTTACCCGTAAGACCATAAAGGATTGTGTGGAAAATTACGGATGGGAAGCCGGCATGGACGAAAAATTGCGTCCGGCATTGGACCACTTCAGGTTGAATGATCCCCAGGCCTTTATTCGCTGAGGGGGCAACAGGTGGTGCCGCCCGAAAATCATAAATGGACACAAGGGATACAGACAATAAAGATCCAGAAAATAAAGATCCAAAAAATAAGGATAGATAAATGATCAGCATAAAAAAATCGGACATGCCCGGGGCCATGGCAAAGGCCCGGGAAACGTACACCCTGGCAGGCCCGGTAAAAGATAAAGAGGGTCATGTGTTCAGGCAGCTTGGCAACGGCGAAATTCCGGATCTTACATATGAACAGACCCGGATGTCACCCAAATCCCTGGTTTTTCCCCAACTTGACCCTATGTTCTCTTACAGCCTGGACCATCAGACAAATCCGGGCTCTTTATTAAACGAGTTTTCCCAAGATAAGCAGCTGCGGGCAGCCGTGGGTATCCGTCCCTACGATGCCAAAGCCCTTGCCATGCTGAAAATGAACTTTGACACCCCTGAATACACAGATCCCTATTTTATTCGAAAAAATGAACCCCTGACCCTTATCGGGCTTGCAGAAAATTTTCCCAATAAGACAAATTTTTCGACCAGCTGCGGGACAGGTCCCTTTGACGAAACCCACCTGGATATGATTCTGGCAGATACAGGAGATGCGTTTCTAGGGAAAATTTTGACCCCAAAAGGAGACGCCTTCGCCCGGGCTGCCGGTTTTACCCTGGCAGATCCAGGGGCTGAAGAATTATTTGAAAAATTGAAATCAACGGCTGAAGAATCTATTTCGTCCCAGGTAATATTCGATCATATCCAGGCGGCTGAAACCCTGGAATTATACGATGCCCCTTTTTGGGAGGAGGCGGCGTTTTCCTGCATCAATTGCAGCACCTGCACCTTTGTCTGCCCCACCTGCTGGTGCTTTGATATCCAGGATGAAACCGCTGGCAGCAAGGGGGTCAGACTGCGGTTGTGGGATTCGTGCATGTCTGATCTCTATTCGGCCCATGCGTCGGGTCACAATCCCAGGGCAGAAGGCTGGAAGCGGTTTCGCAACCGCTTCATGCACAAGCTGAAATACTTTCCGGACAAATACGGCCAGGGCATCATGTGTGTGGGGTGCGGCCGATGCGTGTCTGCCTGTCCCGTGAACATTGATATCCGGAACATTATCAAAGCCCTGAACAGCCCGCTGAACTGCCGGTCGAACAACGGGGAGGTCTTGCGATGAAAAACCCGTACAGGCCCTATCCGGTAAAGATTGAGGATATAAAAACAGAAACCATTGATAAAAGTTTAAAAACCTTCACCCTTGTATTCCAGAATAAAGAAGATGAAGCTGCCTTTGCATACACACCCGGCCAGTTTGCAATGCTTTCAGTGGCAGGCGTGGGTGAAATTCCCATTGGCATCGCCTCTTCTCCAAGTGAAAAAGGAATCATAAAATTTACTGTTTTCAGGACAGGGAAGGTGACCACATTTTTGCACAACCTGAAGCCCGGGGATGAAATGGGTGTCAGGGGGCCCTTTGGCAACGGGTTTCCCCTCAAGGAAATGGAAGGCCAAAATGTCCTGATCATCGGCGGCGGGTTTGCCTTTACCACCCTGCGCTCCTTCATCAAAACCATGCTGGTGCCTGAAAACCGGCATCGTTTCAAGCGTATAGACGTGGTATACGGTGCCAGAAACCCCGGGATGCTGCTCTATCGGGACGAGCTTGAGGTGTGGGAAAAAAGGGATGATATTCATATGCATATCACAGTGGACAGCACAGACGACCCGGCCTGGCCCTTTCATACCGGGTTTGTCCCGACCGTGACACAATCGTGCGCTCCCAGAAGCCTTCAGGATACCAAGGCCCTGGTCTGCGGCCCCCCTGTGATGATCAAATTTACACGACCTGTATTAAAGGACCTGGGGTATTCTGATGAAGATATCATCATGAGCCTTGAAAACAGGATGAAATGCGGCATCGGCATGTGCGGGCGGTGCAATATCGGCAAAGAATTGGTGTGTAAGGACGGCCCCGTGTTTACCCTGGCAGAACTGAACCAGACACCCGGGGAATTTTAATAGCAATAATGGGGGGTTCCCCCTGTTTTTTCAAAGGAGAGACAGATGATTAATGTAAGCGCAACAGCACAGGAACAGGTTAAGGCATATTTTGAAGGAAAAGAGGTTCAGCCGGTGAGGATTTTTCTTAACAATGGGGGGTGTGGCGGACCCAGCCTGGCCATGGCCCTGGATGAAAAAAAAGAGGATGATGCCGTCTTCACCCATGGCGGTGTGGAGTATCTCATGGAGAAAACCCTCCTTGAAAAAGCATCTCCTGTTACAGTGGACTATGCAGGTATGGGTTTTAACTTAAGTTCCAGTCTGGAATTGAGCTCCGGCTGCGGCTCCTGCGGCAGTACCGGTTCCTGCTGCGAATAACGCCAGGGGGAAACAATGCCGAAACAGATACAAGTTTATCCCAAACTTGAACGACAACTGGCTGTGCTTGAGCGCCAGGGAACGACCCGTTCCATTGCGGCGCAAAGGGCCAGGCATATCATTGATGCCCTGATTCAAGGAGATAGCCCGGCCAGTGCCGGGTTGTTAAAAAGAAAAACAGATAAGCGGGTGAAAAATTGTCTTAAGTTTGATCTTGGGGCCGGGTTCAGATTGATCTGTATCAGTGAAGGGAAAATTATTTATGTGATGTTTGTCGGCGATCATGACAGCGCGGATCATTGGCTGGACAATTATAGCAAGAAAAAACCCCATAAAACCGAACTTGAAATGAATACCTACACTGTTGACAAACAATGTGCCCAGAGGATCAGAACGTCGGCACCCATGGAAGATATGTTTGAAGACCCGGGTTTTCCCCAGATAACACAGGAGGATTTACGACGGGTTTTTAAGGGATTGGTCGGATAGAGGCGGGTAATTTATATTAATCAAATATAAAAACGGACGATACAGATATGGAAAAAAAGAGGTTAGCGGGTTCTGTAATGGTTATCGGCGCCGGGATCGCAGGCATTCAGGCCTCCCTTGATCTGGCGGATTCAGGTTATCTGGTCCACCTGGTTGAAGAAAAACCCCAGATCGGCGGGGTTATGGCACAATTGGACAAGACATTCCCCACCAATGATTGTGCCATGTGTGTCATCTCCCCCAAGCTGGTGGAGGCGGGCCGTCATTTGAACATTGACCTTCACACGGTTGCCCGTGTGATTGAGGTGACAGGAGAGTCTGGAAATTTCACGGTGACCCTGGGCCAGGACCCAAGGTATGTGGACCTGGATAAATGCACGGCCTGCGGCGAGTGCGCCAAGGTTTGTCCCGTGGATGTCAAAAACCTGTTTGACCAGGGATTGAGTGATCGCAAGGCCATATACAAGCTATATCCCCAGGGCATGCCCGGGGCCTTTGCCGTGGACAAGCGAGCAACAGCCCCCTGCAAGGCGACTTGTCCCGCCCATGTGAGCGTTCAGGGGTTTATCGCCCTGATGCACCAGGGAAAATTTAAAGAGGCCCTGCGTCTGTTCAAGCAGGAACACCCCTTCCCCGATGCCTGCGGCCGTGTCTGCCACCACCCCTGTGAAGCCATCTGTACCCGGGGGGATGCGGACCAACCCCTGGCCATACAAGCGCTTCACCGATTTCTGGCCCAGCTTGATGCCCAAGATCCCTATATTCCTGAAATCAAAGAAAAACGGGAGGAGAAGATCGCCATTGTGGGGTCAGGTCCTGCAGGGCTTACGGCGGCCTATTTTCTGGCCCAAAAGGGATATCCGGTTCGCATATTTGAAAAACTGCCGGTCAAGGGCGGCATGATGGCCGTGGGGATTCCAGAATATAGGCTGCCCAAGGCAGATTTGGCCCGAGAGATTGCCAGTATTGAAGCCCTGGGGGTGGATATCCAAACCCACACGGAATTCGGCCGGGATATCACCCTGGACAGCCTTAAAGCCCAAGGATATGCGGCCCTGTTCATGGCCACGGGGCTGCATGGTTCCCGGGGCCTTGGGGTGAAGGGCGAAGACCTTGAAGGGGTGCTTGCCGGCATACCTTTTTTAAGGCAGGCAGCCCTGGGCGAGGCGGATAAGCTTTCCGGCAGGGTCATGGTCATCGGCGGCGGAAATGTGGCCGTGGATGTGGCCCTGACCGCAAGCCGCCTGGGGGCAAGTGAAGTGACCATGGTCTGCCTGGAGAAACGAGAAGAGATGCCTGCCTGGGACTATGAGATTGAAGAGGCCCTTGAGCAGGGGGTGAAGATTGTCAACAGTCTGGGACCCCTGCGGTTTATAGGCGACAAGGGCCGGGTCACCGAGGTGGAGTTCCAGGAATGCACGGCTGTGTTTGATGAAAATGGTCGATTTCATCCCTTGTATGATGAGTGTCAGCTGACGGCCTATGCAACCGACACGGTCATTGTGGCCATCGGCCAGACAGGACTCGTGGAATTTGCAGACGGTCAGGGCATTGCCATTACCCGAGCCGGCGGCATTCAAGCTGATCCGGTTACCCTTCAGACACCCATTGACTGGGTATTTGCCGGAGGGGACGTCTTTTACGGGCCCAAATCGGTGGTGGATGCCGTTGCCAGCGGAAAACAGGCTGCCATCAGCATGGACCGCTTTCTCAAGGGAATTGATTTAAAAGAGGGCCGGGAGCGTTCATGGGCGTTTGAAAAACCTGAGATTGACCATGTTCCCCGGATTCCCCGAAGCAACCCAGCGCGATTAAGTGTGGCGGAAAGGGATGGCAATTTCAGAGAAGTGACCCAGGCCCTGTCCCCTGCGGCAATCGAACAAGAGGCGGCCCGGTGTTTGTCCTGCGGGGTGTGTTCGGAATGTTATCAATGCGTGGATGCCTGCCTGGCAGGGGCCATTGACCATGAAATTCAGCCGGAACAGCTGTCTCTGAACGTGGGGGCCATCATCATGGCTCCGGGCTTTTCTGC
>JAHIVS010000320.1 GCA_018816605.1 Pseudomonadota bacterium | reverse complement strand
CTTGTGGCCATTGGGGGTGACGGCACCCTTACCATTGCCCAGCAGATGTTCGAAATGGGATTCCCCGTGGTGGGGGTCCCCAAAACCATTGACAACGACCTGGATGCCACCCAGACCACCTTTGGGTTCGATACAGCCGTTGCCTGTGCCGTGGATGCCCTGGATCGGCTTCACAGTACGGCACAAAGCCACAACCGTGTCATGGTTCTGGAAGTTATGGGCCGGTATGCCGGATGGATTGCTGCCTATGCCGGGTTGGCAGGAGGAGCGGATGTGATCCTGATCCCTGAAATAAAATTTGACTATGCGGCGATTGTACAAAAAATCCAGGCAAGGGAAGCCGAAGGAAAACATTTTACCATTGTGATTGTGGCAGAAGGCGCAACCCCTGAGGGACAAGGCTTTGTCACATCAGGCAAAGCCGAAAAGGACAGGGAAGCCCGCCTGGGAGGGATCGGTCACCTGGTAGCTTCAAAAATTCAAGATCTGACCCAAAAAGAGAGCCGCTGTGTGGTGCTGGGCCATCTGCAGCGGGGAGGACAGCCCACCCAGTGGGACAGACAATTGTGCACCCGATTTGGCGTCCATGCGTTCCAGATGATCGCCAAAGCACAATTCGGTTATATGGTGGCCTTAAAGGAAAATGGCGTCATGGGGCCGGTCACCATAAAGGATGCCGTCCATAAAATCCGCCGGGTGGACCCCCAGGGTGAACTTATAATGACGGCCAGGGCTTTGGGGATAAGCTTTGGAGATACGCCCATACCCCTCCCAGAAAATGCAAGGGGGTAAGCGACCTGTTTTTGGCAATTGCCGATTTGGTTGACACTGACCCATTTTATCTATAGGTTGTCTCTTGTTGATTTTAAACGCAAAAACTTGAATAAGGCAATGGGAATCGTAAAAAAAGGGGAGCATTACAGCCGATGTTAATAAAAATAAATCCTGACAATCCCCAGGAACGGCAAATCCTGCTGGTGGTGGATATTTTGAAAAAAGGCGGGATTGTGGCCTACCCAACGGATACGTATTATGGTATCGGATGTGATATCATGAACAAAAAGGCCATTGAAAAAATATATGCCCTCAAGCAGAGAGACAGGACAAAGCCCTTTAGCTTTATCTGCCCGGACCTTAAAGACATTGCGACCTATGCCAAAATTTCCAACATTGCCTATCGGAATATGAAACGGTTATTGCCCGGCCCCTATACCTTTGTATTGCCAGGCTCCAGAATGGTGCCCAAAATCATGCTGACCAAGCGGAAAACGGCCGGCATCCGGGTTCCGGACAATCAAATCGCCCTGCACCTTGCCAAGGTACTTGGAAATCCCGTCATTTCCACCAGCGCCACGGATCCCAATGGGACCATATTTGCCGATCCCTCCCTGCTCCACGACTACTTTGAAAGCCGACTGGATGCGGTAATCGACGGTGGGCCCGTTCCCAATGCCCCTTCTTCGGTCATCTCTTTAATTGACGACATACCTGAAATTATCCGATATGGTGCCGGAGATGTTGATATCTTTGAATAGGGTCTCGGCAAGCTTTCGGATAAAGGTCATCTTGTCCTCCTTTGGATAAACAGGTATCGGCGTTCCCTCTATCCCGGCCAGTTGCCCGGCCCACTGGACGGCATCATCCAGATTCCCCAGCCGGTCAACCAGTTTAAGGGACAGGGCTGTCTGTCCGGTATAAACCCTGCCGTCGGCCAGGCCGGTCATGGTATCTATGGCCATATTCCTTGCCTTGGCAGCATCGGAGACAAATTGAAGGTGAAGTTCATCCACCAACTCCTGAAAAATTAATTTTTCATTTTCCTTCAGCTCCCGCAAAGGAGACCCCATATCCTTAAATTCCCCGCTTTTAATCACCACGGGTGCGATACCAATCTTCTTGGCAATTTCCATGAGATTGGCATATTCCATTATGACGCCGATACTTCCGGTAATGGTGCCGGGGTTTGCAACTATTTTCTGGGTGGCAGCTGCCACATAGTATCCGCCCGAGGCTGCGACCGATCCCATGGAGGCAATCACTTGTTTTTGGGCACGGGTTTTTATCAGTTCCCGGTATATCTCCTGGGAAGGCCCGATACCGCCCCCCGGGCTGTCTATCCGGACAATTATGGCTTTTATATCCTCATTTTCCCGAAAGTCCTTAATATCTTCAATGATTTTTTTTGATGAAATAATAGGGCCCGTCACTTCCACAATACCGATATTGCCCTTATGAGTGCCCAGGGCTTCCGGAAACCCTGCATCCATCATTTTGGAACTGGTGTAAACAATCCCGACAAAGCCTAGAAACGTCAGGGTCATACAGACAGAAAGGATGGCTCCAAAAAACAAAAACGGATGTCGTCGTGAAAACATAAAATTATATCCTGTACAAGGTTAACATATTTGATCAAACAATCGGAAAAAAAAAAGGCCGGATAAAACTAATTTACCCGGCCCCTGTTACACTATTGAAAATGCAATCGCTTACATTTATTCTTCGTCTTTTTTCTCACTGGCGGCTTCCTGGGCTTTGTTGGCTTCAAGTTGCTCCTGGATATTGTTCCTGAGAATTTCACCAAAAGAAGAGGTCGCAGGTTTCATGTTTTTTGCGAATTCTTCAAGGTACTTATCATCGTCATCATCTTCAAGCCGTTTTATTGAAAGCCCAATCCGTCTTTCATCGGAATTGATATTCATTACTTTTGCAGTAATGGTTTCTCCGATCTGGTAATGCTCTTTCGGGCTCTTGATATTTTCCTTGCTGATTTCAGACACATGAACAAGACCTTCAATGCCTTCTTCCAGTTCTACAAAGACACCGAAATCGGTCAGGTTGGTGATTACACCGGAGATTTCCTTACCCACTTCATAGCGCTGGGCAACGGATTCCCAGGGATCTGCCTGGGTCTGTTTGATACCCAGAGAGAACCTTTCATTGGATTTATCAATGTCAAGAACAACTGCCTGGATGGTGTCGTTTTTCTTGTAGACTTCCGACGGATGTTTGATCCGTTTTGTCCAGGAAATATCAGAAATATGGACCAATCCGTCAATGTCATCGTCAATGCCGATGAACAGCCCGAATTCGGTGATGTTCTTGATTTTACCCTCAATAATGGTTCCAACCGGATATTTCTGGGAAATAATTTCCCAGGGATTCTCAACCGTCTGTTTGATACCCAGAGAAATTCTGCGATTATCCGGCTTGAGATCCAATACAACCGCTTCAACTTCCTCTCCCACGGCAACCATCTGGGACGGATGACGCACCTTCCGGGTCCAGGACATCTCAGACACATGAATCAGGCCTTCCACGCCCTCTTCCAGCTCAATAAAGGCACCATAATCCGTCAGGCTCACAACCTTGCCTTTTATCTTTGAACCAATGGGGTATTTTTCAACGGCAGTTGTCCAGGGATCAGGCGTCAGCTGTTTCATGCCAAGGGATACCCGTTCTTTTTCAAAATCAAAAGAAAGAATTTTTACCGTAATATTGTCCCCGACGGAAAAAAGTTCTGACGGATGTTTAACACGACCCCAGGAAATATCGGTGATATGAAGAAGTCCGTCCACACCGCCAAGATCCACAAAAATACCGTATTCGGTTATATTTTTAACAATACCTTCCATGACCTTGTCATTTTCAATGGTCTCAAGGGTAGTGCTTCGCTGTTCGTCCCGTTTGGCTTCGAGAAGAATCCGTCTTGACAGCACGATATTGTTTCTCTTCTTATTGTATTTGAGAACCTTAAAGGTATAGGTCTTGTTTACCATTTCATCCATGTTGCGGATGGGACGCAGGTCGGCCTGGGAGCCCGGCAGAAATGCCAAAAGCCCGATATCAACGGAAAAACCGCCCTTGACCCGGCTGGTAATAACACCTTCAATGGTCTCATCTGCATCGTAAATGTCTTTAATGGCATCCCAGACCTTTACTTTCTTTGCTTTTTCACGGGACAGAAGGACTGTTTCCTCTTCCTCATCCCACACTTCAATCATTACCTCAAATTCATCATTGATTTTGACATTTACATTGCCTTCCTCATCAATAAATTCCTGAATAGAGATCTGACCTTCAGATTTATATCCCACATCAACAAGAACTGTCTCCCTGCCTACGGATATGACTTTTCCGGTGACTACCTGTCCCTCTTCAAATTTTTTAAGGCTGGATTCATAAATGCCCAAAAGCTCTTCCATGGTCTCTTCGCCAGTGAATTCCACCTCACGCTCAGATTCTGTTTCCTGTGTCTCTAATTCATTCATGTCTTGGTTTTCGTTTTCTTCAGCAATGTTGTTCATTAATAATATTCCCCCTAATCGAATTTTTTTGTACCCGTCCCCCCCGAACAAAGACAGTGCGAGTACAATTTACCTTTATAGCAACTCAAAACAGAATAATCAAGCCTATTTTACCTGTATCCTAACCTTTTTGGATATTTTTCAGGATTACCGTTACCACTTCCGGTATGGTCAAATGGGAGGAATCAATTTTAACGGCATCGGGTGCCGCCTTCAACGGAGCTTCCTTTCGCTGGGAATCATTGGCATCCCTTTTTTTCATATCCTGCTCAACCTTTTGTATGTCTGTCTTTTCTTGGGACATTTCCTCATATCGTCTTCTGGCTCGCACGGCCAAATCGGCAAAAAGAAAAAATTTAAAGTCTGCATCCGGAAAAACAACGGTGCCCATATCCCGTCCTTCAAATACCGCATCCTGATGCCGGGCTATATTTCGCTGAATGTTGAGCAAGGCCGCCCTTACCTGGGGTCTTGCGGAAGTGGCAGAAGCAAGCATGGAAATTTCAGGGGTTCTAATATGGGACGTTATATCCTTTCCCGAAGAGATCAGCACAAAATAGTTGTTTCCCATAAGAAAATTCAAATCCAGTGAGCCGAGAAATGAACCCAGACAGCTGTCATCCTTCCAATTCACATCCTGCTTATGAATTTCATAGGCCACCCCCCGGTAAAGTGCACCGGTATCCACATAGACACACCCCAATTGCCTGGCCACAATATTGCTGATGGTTGTTTTTCCGGCACCTGCCGGTCCGTCAATGGTGATGATTCGATGTGTCATCCCCTGTCCCTTATTTTCCCAAGACCTGTTTTAAGGCCCTGATAAAAATCTGATTTTCATCTTTGGTTCCGGTACTCACCCGTAAAAAAGAATCAAACCCGTAGGATTTCATGGATCTGACAATAACCCCATGGCCCAGCAGCTCTTTAAAAACCCGGGTGGCATCTGTTTTTATATCCACCATCAGAAAATTGGCCTGGGTGGGAAGGGGTGTAAATCCCATTTTTGTCAACTCAGCCCCAAGATAATCAATCCCCTCGTGGGTGGCCTGAATGCTTTTGTTCAAGAAAACCTGATCCTGAACAGCGGCTTCTGCGGCTACCTGGGCCATTGTGTTCACATTAAAGGGCTGGCGGATGCGATTTAAAACTTGGGCCACATCCTTGTCCATGATCCCGTAGCCGATCCTGAAACCTGCCAGACCATAGGCCTTTGAAAAGGTTCTCAGGGTTACCACCCGTTGATCCTTTAGCGGATCTTCCAGGGAGTTGAACACTGCCCTGTCCCGGACAAATTCAATATAGGCTTCATCTGCCACAATGATCACATCCTGGGGAATTTTTTCTGAGAAAGCCAAGAACTGATCCCGGGTAATGGTACTGCCCGTGGGATTAAACGGATTGGTGATAAAAACCATTCTGGTCCGGGGTCCCACCTGTTTTGCGATTTCATCAAGGTTGGTGGTATAGTCTTTAAGGGGGACCATGACGGGCACCCCTTTGGCGGTCTTAACACTGATTTCATACATCAGAAACGACGGCAGGGGCATCACCGCCTCATCTCCTGGATTTAAAAACCCATGGGCCAGAAGGGCGATAATATCATCGGATCCATTTCCCAGCACAATATTTTCAAGGCCGACATGAAACTTTTCTGCCAGAAGTCTGCACAGCACGTGGGCCACAGGTTCCGGATATCTGTTCATACTGCAAAGACTTTCATTGACCGCCGCAATCACACGGGGAGAATACCCCAGGGAATTTTCATTGGAGGCAAGCTTGACCGCTTTTGTGATATTGTATTCCCGCTCCAATTCCTTTAAGGGTTTGCCTGCCTCATAGGGGGTAATGGACGCGACCGGGACACTGATTTTAAATCTCATGGCAATAATATCTCCTCCTGGTAAAAAAATAATATTTAGTTAGGATTTGAATTTTTGTCAACAACTATGGTAGGAATTGGTATTAAACACTTACGCCCAACGTCCAAAACATAAGAGGCAACATGAACCATAAAGTGATAACCGGGATAGAAAATTTAAAAACCGATCCCCCTGGCTATTTAAAGGGAAAACGGCTGGGCCTGCTGGCAAACCCGGCCTCGGTCGGCAAACAATTTGCCCATACCCTGGACATTCTGTGCCAGGTTTTCCCGGGGCAGCTGAAAGCCTTGTTTTCCCCCCAGCACGGGTTTTATGCGGAAAAGCAAGACAACATGATTGAATCAGCCCATGGGGTGGAACCCCGGCTAGACATCCCTATTTTCAGCCTGTATAG
>JAHIVS010000706.1 GCA_018816605.1 Pseudomonadota bacterium | reverse complement strand
CGTTACCACGCCTGGCAAAAAATTCGGCGCCAACGCGGAAGGAAATAGTTTGCATGAGGCCGTGGATAGCGTCAAGGATTTAGTCTCTCGAAAAATTTCTTCTTATAAAGACAAAAAACAAAATTTGTTTAAACGAGGCGGAGCGAAAATTAAGGAATTTTTGCGCGCTGGGAAAATTATTGGCTAAAAAATAAAAATATTCGCGTTTATGAAAATCTTAAACACAATCGGGGGGAGGATTACTATTTTTTTAATAATAATATTATTAGCGGGAGGAATAATTTATTTTATGAATATCAAAAAAGAAACGCCCACAGACCCAATAATGGACGGCAATGTCGCGGTCTTGACCACTAATTTTGGTCAAATAAAAATAGAGTTATTCGTCGAAAAAACGCCTCAAACCGTGGCAAATTTCAAAAAATTAATTGAAGAGAATTTTTATGACGGCGTAAAATTTCACCGAGTTATCAAGGGTTTTATGATTCAAAGTGGCGACCCTTTAACCAAAGACGACTCGCAACAAGCGGTGTGGGGGACAGGGGGTCCAGGTTATTCGTTTGCGGATGAAATTACCGCGGAGAATTTAAACCAAGCGGGAACCATTGCGATGGCCAACGCCGGACCGAACACCAACGGCAGTCAATTTTTTATCAATACGGGAAATAATAATTCACTCGACCAAAAGCATACCGTTTTTGGAAAAGTGATAGCGGGTTTGGAAGTGGTTCAACAAATAGGGAGTGTCGCGACGGAAGCCAATCAATTTGGAGAACAAAGTCGTCCGATTAAGGCGGTGGTGATAGAAACTATTAGTTTGGAATAAAAATAAAAGAAAGAGGGACGATTGGCGGCTAAAACATTAAAACACGAGAACATTAAAACAGACGGATTTTGGCGAAGCCAAAATCCGTCTGTTCCGTCTTCGCCTGCCCAGTTAAATAGAAGCACTTCGTCTTATATTAACTCCTCGGCTCGGTAATCTAAAAAACTTCGCTTCGCTTCGTTTTTTAGATTACTCTCGCTCTACGTCGTTAATAAAATTTGGCTTTTTCTTTTGCCAAATTTTAATTTTATTTTTTCAAAATAAAATTATTTAATTGGGCGAGCGTTTAGCGACGCGATCCAGAAATCGTTTTTGCGAGTTTGCAAAAGCCAGTGGACTGGATCGCTTCGTCGCTCCAAATTTAGAGGTTGGAAGTTAGATGTTAGAAGTTGGATGAAATTGGCTTTGCCATTTTCCCTTTTTTTGCGAAGGCGGAAGATGCTGGATCGCGTCGTCGCTCCACTCCGTTCCGCTTCTCGCGAAGACGGGAAGATAGATCGCTTCGCTAAACGCTCGCGAAGACGAAAAATTTTGTTCTCCTTACTCCAACAACTCGCTTCCTTGTTCGGACAAAATTAAATTCAAAATCGCTTTGACCACTCTATAAGATTGCGCTCCGTTGATTGGAAAAATTTTTCCGTTTTTCAAAAGCAAAATTGTTTGCGGAGTGCTTTGAATTCCAATTGCCAATCCGCCTTCAAATTCAGTTTTAATTTTGGATTTGATGGCGTCATTTTCAAGGCAAGCGGAAAAACCGACCATATTCAATCCCAGATTTTCCGCAATTTGCTCTAACTCAATTTGACTTTGCTGTTCTTTGAGCGCAAAAAACGCGTCTAAATATTCCCAAAACTTGCCGTTTCCGCCCAATTTTCCGGCGCATTCTGTTGCGACAGCTTCTTTGAACGCCACTTCACCCGAGGCGGGGAAATGCCTAAAAATTAACGCCACTTCGCCAGTTCGGCCATACTCAACGATAATTTTTTGAGTGGTTTTATAAAAATCAACGCAATATGGACATTCCAAATCAATAAATTCAATCAACATAATTTCGGCGTCAGGATTGCCTAAAATATAATCGGAACTTGTGATGTCAAGTTCGGTCTTGATTTTTTCTTGTTCTTGTTCGGTTGATAAAATCGTTTCCGTCGCGTCGTTTGTATCCGCTTCTCGAGATAGTTTTCGCTCGGCGCGCGCGGACCACAAACCCCAGACTATCAGTCCTCCGGCAACCAACACCGCCAACGGTATTAAAAATTTATTCGGTT
>JAHIVS010000319.1 GCA_018816605.1 Pseudomonadota bacterium | reverse complement strand
GTATTTTTCCATATTGTTCTTGTTAGTGGGTCAATGATTTTAAAGGAGCCGGACAAATGAGGGATGGAAAACAGGATACAGATCAGATCGTTTTTTTGACGGAAAATGCCAGAACCGTTCTGGAAAGGCGTTATCTGAAAAAAGATGCATCGGGCAAGGTCTGTGAATCACCGGAACATATGTTCAGGCGGGTTGCCGCCCACATTGCCGAAGCCGAGAAGAACTACGATAAAACTGCAGATATCAAAAAAACAGAAGATGCATTTTACAACCTGATGGCCGACTTCAGGTTCCTGCCCAATTCCCCGACCCTGATGAATGCGGGCAGGTCCCTGGGCCAGCTGGCAGCCTGTTTTGTCCTCCCGGTGGAAGACAGCATTGACGGCATTTTTGACGCGGTTAAAAACGCCGCAACCATACACAAATCCGGCGGCGGAACCGGGTTTTCCTTTTCCAGGCTGCGCCCTGCAAGCAGCAAGGTCGGTTCCACCGGGGGGGTGGCATCCGGCCCGGTTTCCTTCATGAAAATTTTTAATACGGCAACAGAACAGATCAAACAGGGTGGGACCAGGAGAGGGGCAAATATGGCTGTCCTTCGGGTGGACCACCCGGATATCATGAGCTTTATCACCTGTAAAAACAATAAAAACGAATTGAATAATTTTAACATCTCCGTGGGCGTGACAGATCGGTTCATGGCCGCCGTCGAGCAAAAAGAGGATTATGACCTGATTGCTCCCCATTCAGGGCAGATAACAGGCCGTCTCAGTGCGGTTGCCGTATACAGTGAATTGATCAAACAGGCATGGGAGACGGGAGATCCGGGAATTATCTTTCTGGATGAAATCAACCGGTTTAATACAACCCCGGGCATAGGCGAGATTGAATCGACCAATCCCTGCGGAGAACAACCGCTTTTGCCCATGGAAGCGTGCAACCTGGGATCCATCAACCTGACCCGTTTTATCACGGAAAAGAACAAAAAAGCCCAGGTGGACTATGAGAAACTTGGAAAAACCGTCCATCTGTCGGTTCGATTTCTGGATAACACCATAGACATGTCCAGGTATCCCATTGATCAGATAGATCAAATGGTCAAGGGAAATCGGAAAATCGGTCTGGGTGTCATGGGATTTGCCGACCTGCTCTATATGCTCGGTATTCCCTATGACGCAGAAGAAGCCCTGAAGCTTGCCGGGGATATCATGTCTTTTGTCCAGCACGAATCCCACAAAGCCTCCTGCGACCTGGCAAAAACCAGGGGCGTTTTTCCCAATTTCGACCTGAGCATCTTTAAAGGCCAAAAAGATCGGATGATGCGCAATGCCACAACCACAACCATTGCTCCCACCGGAACCCTGAGTATTATTGCCGGATGTTCCAGTGGTATTGAACCTGCATTTGCCTTGAGTTATGTCAGAACGGTCATGGACAATGACCGGTTGATTGAGGTGAATCCGGTTTTCAAACGGTTGGCCATTGAAAAAGGCTTTTACACGGATGCCTTGATGGAGGAAATTGCTGAAAATGGCACCGTCAAAGGGAACCTCAATGTGCCTTCTGATCTTCAAAAAATTTTTGTCACAGCCCATGATATCAAGCCCGAACATCATATAAAAATGCAGGCTGCGTTCCAGAGATTCACGGACAACGCTGTCTCAAAAACGGTGAATCTTCCCCATGAAGCCACCCAAGAGGATGTCCGGTTTATTTATGACCAGGCCTATAAACTCAAGTGCAAGGGAGTGACCATTTACAGGGACGGCAGCAAGGCCAACCAGGTGCTTTCGGTTTCAAAAACCGGAAAGGCCCTAGAACAGGACGATTTCCTCATGGCGGGTCAGGAAAGGCCCCAGACGCTTGAAGGATTTACCGAAAGAATCAAAACAGGAATGGGCAGTCTTTATGTCACGGTTTCTGAATACAAAGGCAGACCTTTTGAACTTTTTGCAACAGTGGGCAAATCCGGAAAATCAACCCAGGCGAAAACAGAGGCCATCGGCCGGCTGATTTCCCTGGCTTTAAGATCCGGAATTCAAGTGGATGAAATCATTGGACAGATCAGCGGTATTCGCGGTGAGCACGCTGTTTTTCAGGAAGGGGGGCTTGTTTACTCGATTCCGGATGCCATTGCCAAAGTATTGGAAAAAAGATATCTGCCCAGGAGAAATGGAAACGGGAAAAAGCAGTATAAGAACAGCCTTAAGCCGGATCTGTGTCCGGAATGCGGTCAGGCCATAACCTTTGAAGAAGGGTGTAAAACCTGCCATGCATGCGGGTATACCAAATGTAGTTAAATGACATATTTTTCATGGGACGCAGATTGACGCAGGTGTGCGCAGATAAAAAACCCTTAATATAAAATTTTTTGAGCACTGGAATGGAAGAAAAACATTTTGGACCGGTCTGGTTTATACCCGGTGAAAATAAAGGACGGTATCCCTATTGTCATTCAATTTATATTGAAGAAGCCAAAATTTTGATTGACCCATCATCTGATCGTAAGCGTCTTTTGGAATTAAAAAATGAAAACGGGGTTAAAGAAATCTGGCTCAGCCACTGGCACGAAGATCATTTCATGCACTTGGACCTGTTTGATGAAATCCCACTCTGCATGATGGAGGCGGATGCCCATCCCTTGTCCGATCTTGAAATTTTATTAGATGCCTATGGAATTGACGAAAAATTTAAAAATGACTGGCGTTCTGTGTTAAACAGTACATTCCATTTCAAGCCCCGAAAGCCGTCCCGGTTTCTAAAAGAAGGTGAATGGCTTGATTTGGGTTCTACGAAGGTGAAAATCATCAACGCCCCTGGGCACACACCCGGACACATGGCCTTGTTTTTTGAAGCCCCTCAACTTCTTTTTATGGGGGATTATGATCTGTCTAAATTCGGCCCCTGGTACGGGGATGTCAATTCAAGCATTGAGAAAACCATTTCATCTGTGAACAAGCTTCGGCAAATTCCGGCAAAGATCTGGCTCACATCCCATGAAAAAGGTATTTTTGAACAAGAACCTGGAGAATTATGGGATCAGTATTGTGATGTTATCAAAATTCGTGAACAAAAACTATTGGATCTTCTTCAAACGCCAAGAACAATAGAACAGATTATCGACGCCTGCATTGTCTATCGAAAAAAAAGAGAACCCAGATTTTTTTTGAGTTTGGAGAAAAGGTACATATGAAAAAGCACCTTACACAATTAATCAATGAAGGTATCGTCTCTTGGGATGCTGAAAAATACGTCCATATGATATGAACAAGTTGCTTACCCTCATATTTAAAATATCGAGGAGGATCCAACAGAAACATGTCGGGAAATATTATAAAAGTCGGTATCGCACAGATTGCACCGGTATGGTTAAACAGGGATCAAACCCTGAAAAAGATCCTCAGCTATACAGAATCGGCTGGAAATGAGGGGGGGGGCCGCTGGTTGCTTTCGGAGAAGCATTGCTTCCCGGTTATCCCTTCTGGATTGAACAAACCAATGGTGCTCGGTTCAATTCCGGAATTCAAAAGGATCTGCATGCCCACTATATGGATCAGTCCGTCGATATTGATGCCGGTGATCTGGACCCTCTTTGTGAAGCGGCATCAAAAAGCAATATCGCGGTTTTTCTGGGTTGTATTGATGAGGCTGCTGACCGGGTCACTCTACGCCCAGGGAGAAGATCTCCATGTCGCCCTATGGCCGGGTGTGCTTGAGCTACGGTTGAATCGAACCCGCCAGACGGCAATCAAGATTTCTGAATCAGTTGATAAATAAAAACATCCCATTATTGGACTTTTTAGCGATCTTGTTTTTTTTATAGCCCGTGACTGCGGCAATAGCCAGACGGACCAGGCGGTATCCAGCCGTCCAGGGCGCCTTTTTCAGGCCTGAAAACCGCCACTTTTAACGGATAGCAGGCAGCCATATCACTGGAATGCTCAGCGCTGCAGTCCCCGCCCGGACAGGCAGACAAAGCACCCAAAAGATCAATTTCCGCAAAAAACTCAAGGAAATCTCCTGGCCGCACCGGGCTTGCTTTCATGAAATACTGGTGGGTATCCTTTGTGAATCCCGTGCACATGAACACATTGAGCACATCATGGACGTGGGGTTCGGCCTGTTCGGCAGACAGCCCGGTTTCAGCAGCCAAGGCCCGAATCAAATTGGAATGACAGCAGAAATGGTAGTCATCCCCGCTAAGGAGACGTCCTGTGTATGGATCGCAGCGGGTGCCAATCACATCATGGACAGCGCCTCCGAATTTGTCAAACCCATACCAGTCCAGGGTGTCGTGGGTGATGGTGGCCAAGGGCCGTAAATAGGGGAAACTGCTCCACATACGGTCTCCGACGCCGAGGTGAGTGCCGTGGAGCGCCCGGGTTTTACCGCTGTAAAACCGCTCGGTCAGATCGCCTTGTGCCCAGAGGTTCAGGTCTCCCACCTGGGGACCTTCAATGCTGATAATTCTGAAAAAATGTCCGGCAGGCACTTTAAAGGTATTGGCATCTCTGGGTTGCACAAATATCTCTTCCACTTTTTCCAACGCCTTCCTTGCCCTTTTGTAGAGGTTCATATCCGGCAGGGGCAGGGTCTCCACAGGATAGCAGACCACGGGAGCAACAGCTTTGCGGACATCGGCATCAGCCGGCGGCAGGGTCTGGGGTTCTGGTTTCATATGGTTTTTCCTTTCCTGAGCCTACCCAGATAGCATCGTAATTAGATAAAAATCGACTATGGCGGATTTTCTGCCAAACCTCAAGGATAAACTAAAAATACTGTTTTCAGTGGGAATCGGGAAAAAAATCCTGCCCTGAAAAACGGGACATGGGGTTCAGTAATTTTTATAGGGAAAGGTTGGTTGACTTATTTTTTTGTTATCCTTGACAATTTTCGCATACAAATCCTCAAGCTTTGGATAATTGTTCTTGGGGGATTGAGGATAATGCGGGATAAGAAAAATTGTATATCCATTTATAACAGATGCACTCCTTTGATGGCGGTAATTGTTTTTTCAGGTTTCAAGCGGCACTTTGGTTCGATTTTTAACAAAGGCAGTTTTGTTTGAGCAAGCCGGATAAAAATTTTTTGGCATTCCAGATCAAAATCTTGATAACCGGGACTGTAACGAATCGTGCATGATTTGTTACTCTTTTTGTAAAATCGGTTTATTTGTTTATTCAGATTCAGCATGGCAGATTCGACAATAAAGCTTCCCATCCGATCCAGAACATAGGCAGGAAAAAGCTGGTGTTGATCCAAATGAATTTTCGACGCTTTCTCCAAATCTGGACCTATGGTGGTGATT
>JAHIVS010000318.1 GCA_018816605.1 Pseudomonadota bacterium | reverse complement strand
TGTTTCCCGTCAATCGTCACTTCAGTGGCATTGGCTTTTTCAATTTTCGGATAATAGGGGTAATATCCCAGGGCCTTTATTGTATTTGCCCGGGTGTATGCATACATTTTTGAAAATACATCCGGAGACGTCCCATAATATGCTTTGCTTTTGGCGCGTAATTTTTGAATGGCAACCTGTGTTAATTGGGCTAACATGGGTTCCTCCTTTATAAAGATTGTGTAAGGTCATAAAACTGCCGGCTCTTCGAGGAACCTGCGGCATACAGCAGCGATGTTCCTGGCTGCCGAGCCGTTCTGGATCGGGGTCAAGTGCTGCATGACATCCATGTCAAAGTCCGAATAGGTCTCTTTTCCCAGGGCAAGACCGACAAAGGCGGTGGACGAGTACCGCGTGATCAGGCAATCACAGTTGGCGATCATCTCTTCTGCATTTCCCGTGGTGAACACCATGGCCCCGGGTGCGTATTTGCGGATTTCCCGGGTGGCGCGCATGATTTTTTCGCTGGGGTGAAGCTTGAAAATAAGCTCTCTTTTGCCGGCAAGTTCCACAGCCTTCAGGATAAAGGCTTTGCGGTTCTCGAACAGGATGGTTGTCTCCCTCACAGGAGAGGTGCACACCAGCACGTAGTGCTTGTGGGGAAAGCGGTTGCTGCTGTATTTTTGGCAATTGTCAAAATTGGGGATCCCCGTAACCACTATTTTTTCAGGATGCGCACCGTTTTTTATGAAAAAATCTTTGTACCCCTGGCTTGCAACACAGAACGCCTGGTAGGCATTGCTGAGCCCGGTCAATGCATTGCCTGCAAACCACAACGGGAAAAACCTGCATCGACTGACAAAGCGGGACATTATGGATTCCGGATCTGTGATGCCTTCCTGAACCAGCACTATCCTCTGGCCGTAAATGTTCTTCTGCAGATACACGTCCGAGCAGGTCACCACCAGATCGTAGGGCAGATGCTGCCCCCTATCGTCAATGGGAAGGCCATGGTCCTGAAGATAGGCCCGACAGCGGCCAGCCAGTTTGTTCCCTGCAACCGTGAATTCGATCAGCGAGAGTTTTCGGAGGAACTCGTCAAATCCGTGGACGTAAAAGGGACTGAATGCATGCTCAAAGTCGCCCAAATGCTGGGAAATCTGGTGCATCTGGGTGGTCTGGTTCATGGAACCGCAAATAAAAAATATCCTTTTTTTCATCACATATCTTTCCTATGCTTACCGCCTGTGTAACCAGTCGCAGGCAAGACAGGTGGGAAAGGCGCTATAGTTCCGCTTCCCAAAGTCTTTTCTCATTGAGGACAACACAGGTCCGGTCCAGATGTCTCTGACACTTTGAACCGTGAGATCACCCAAGACCTGAGCCCCATTGTAATCCACGCAACAGGTAACGGCCCTGCCGTCCCAGAGGATTGACAGGGCAGACCAGGGATAAAAACAGACGGACACTATTTTTTCTCCCACACGGTTGTATGCCCTTCCCCCGCCAAAGTTGTCCAAAGAGCTGAAATTCAGGCAGTCGCCCGCCTTCTTGTCCATGGAACGCCACAGGGACTTAAATGCCTTGGTTTGTGCCCCATTGGTTTCCTGGGGCAGGTATTGAAGGATCAATTTGGGCGTCTTTTTTTTCATCTCCTTGCGGATCTTTAAAAATTCCCTGATATTGTTCAGGGTGGTCTCAAAATCAAGCCCTCTCATGGTGGCGCCATAGGAGGTGGCATCCGTACCGTAAAAACTGATCTTCATCACATCCAGCCCCGCATCAATGATCTTTCGGGCTGTCTCGGCAAACAGCAGGGATGCATTGGTCACAAGATAGGTGTGCTGTATCCCCAAAGCCTTTGCAAGCCGGATTCGTTCCGGCAATAAGTTGTCCAGCAGCGGCTCTCCAAACCCGTGCAGGTGCACAATTGGTTTTTGTTTTGCCGTTGCCACCTCGCGTATGATCTTTTCGAACAATCCAAAGTCCATGAACCCGCGTTTCCGGGTCAGGGTCTCCCGGGGGCACATCACACACCGGGCGTTGCAGCAGTTTGTATTCTCGATCATGAGCACGGCCGGCAATGGAAAATGGTGCCGATAGTAG
>JAHIVS010000317.1 GCA_018816605.1 Pseudomonadota bacterium | reverse complement strand
GATCTCAACACAAACCCGGGGGTCTGAAACCGCCCCGTTTGTTAAGTCTGAAAGCGGTCCCCGGCACCATTGGCAGATTTTTGGGTTGAGTTCCCAGACCACGACCCTAGCTGTATCGGTCAGTAAATCCAGCACTGCCCTGAGGGTGATGCCCATGCCCAGGCCCCCCACCATCACCCTGGGTGCCGGGTGGTTTTTCAGGGGGCTGGCCCCAAGGGTTCCCAGGGCGATCTCCGAGCGCTGGGCCATGGAGTTCATGAGCACCTGGGTGCCAAGGGTGATGATAAAGTCTGCCTTGCCCCGCTGGCGAAGCTCCAGAACGCCTTCATCTTGGGTCATAAATTGATCTACAACTTTCCAGGGCAGGGCCATGGTGAACTCCATCTTTTGTATAGGATTGAACTTAGTCTTTTACAAATTTGGACGGGGTAAGTCAATTTTTTCTTGAAAACCCGGATTTGTCCGGCTTCACAAAGGCGTTATTCACAAGATCCAGGTCCAGCCACCATTTTTTTGAATGGTCGGGTTTGTGATATCCCATGAGATCATCGCACCAGATTCCAAAGCGCCGGGTTCGGGGAAATTTTCTCAATGTCCAGTTGATGCTCCGGTGGAAGGGGGTAAAGGGCTTGTTCCAGGGACAGACCTTGATGCAGGTGCCGCACCCGGATCCATTGGGGTTTCCCACCCGCATGGCGGTGCATTTTTCCACATTATTTTCCCATTTTTCATATCCGTTGTGCAGGACCTTGTCACCATAGGAAATGGCCTGGGAGGGGCAGTGTTCTGCACATTTTCCGCATTTGCCGCAAAAGTCCTGGAGGCCGAAATCAATGGGCCGGTCAATGGAAAGCGGCATGTCTGTGGTGACGATGGCTGCCTTGAACCGGGGGCCCAAAAAGGGGCTGATTACCACATCCCCCATGCGGCTCATCTCTCCGATACCGGCCCACAGAAGGATGGGAGGGACGGCCACCTGGTAATTCATGGCATGGTGGGCCCTGGCCGGATATCCCAGCCGCCGGATATAGTCGGCCAGGATACAGGCGATAAAGCCTGAGTGGGAATAGGAGACAAAGCTCATGGCATTGGAGATCCAGTCATTGCCGCTAAAGGCTGCGGCCGTCCGCCAGTCCTGGTCAATGACAATGGCAATGGCATATTTGTGGGGCAGGTGGATTGGCTTGCCATTGTGCTTGGAGTGGGAAAAGACAGCATAGGGGGGGAGCTTGCAGATGCCCACCATGTCGGACCTTAAAAAATAGGCGGTTTCCTTGATGTGAAGGGCATTGGCAACGGGATCTTTGGTTCCGGGTGCGGGAATTTCGGACATATGGGGCATGGGGGCCCAGGAGGAGACCCCCCAGGGGGTTTTTCCGGCTGCTTCAATTTTTTCGGGTTCGTCCACCATGTGGCCCAGGGCGCCGGCCATGGTGCACAGGGCGCCGGACAGGGGGTGCTTTGCCACAAAGCGCTTGTACTCGCGTTTAAGGTGGTCGCCGAATTCGCCTTTGCCAGCTCTGTAAAATCCGCCCGCCCGTTCGTCTACCCGCACTATTGCAGAGTCCTTGATAAGGGTGGTGGGTCGGTCCACCCGGTCAAGGGTGTGGACCGGAAAGGGATCCGGCCGATTTTTTCGGCAATTGTCCCGGAAATCCGAGGTAAATATTCTGGTCATGTCCTAGCTCCTGATAAGTGTGTGTGGGGCTCCAGGGAGACCCTTTTTGGGTTCTGCCGCCATTGAATACAATTTTTGTGCCAGTAGCGATTGTATGCCAGGGGCTTTTGGTGGAGAAGGGGGGTGAAAAAAATTCGAACAACGAGATATCGTTTCCATGATATTTTTCGTTGTAAAACCATGATATTTCGTGTAATTTGCCGTCATGAAAATAGATGCAGCCTATTCACCTGAATTTGAATCCTTAAAACAACTGCTCATGGACATGGCCCAGGAGCGATCCGTAACGGTTCTGCTGGACCTGATTGTGACACGGATGGTGCTTCGGCCCCACGTGGCGCTGGTCCGGATCTGGCTGATGCAAAAGGCAGATTTCTGCGAGGATTGCGGTTCGGTTCAGGTCTGCACCATGGCAAGGGGCGGGGGCGAGGAAAAAAAATGCCTGCACCTTATGGCCTGCGCCGGTAAGTCCGTCTCTTTGCCGCCCCATGACTGGTCTGACCTGAAGGGCCAAGGAAGACGGGTTCCCCTGGGCATCACCTGTGTGGGAAAGGTGGCCCAAAAAGGGCGTTCCCTGACCTCTGATGAGATTGAATCGGACCCGGACTGGCAGGCCCGGGATATCTGGGCAAAGGGGGAAGGCCTTCTGGGATTCGGTGCCCAGCCCCTTAAGTTCAAGGACGAGGTTTTTGGGGTGGTGGCGATTTATTCGAGGATCCAGGCAAAACGGATCCAGGAAGGCCGGTTTTGGTTGAAGATGATCGCCAATCATACCGGTCTTTCCATTGCCAATGCCAGGGCCTTGCATCAGATAGAGCACCTCAAGTCCCAGCTGGAGCTGGAAAACAGGTATTTAAAGGAAGAAATCGATGATGCCAGGGCGTTTGGGGATATTGTGGGCCAGAGTCCGGCGCTCATGAACACGCTCAACCAGATCGAACTTGTGGCCCCCACGGATGCCTCGGTCTTTATTTTCGGGGAGTCGGGCACGGGTAAGGAGTTGGTGGCACGGGAAATTCACAAAAGAAGTTTAAGGCGTGACTACCCCATGATAAAGGTCAATTGCGCCACCATCCCTTCGGAACTCTATGAAAGCGAATTCTTCGGCCATGTTAAAGGGGCATTTACCGGGGCGGTCAAGGACCGGGCCGGCCGGTTTCAGGCAGCGGACAAGGGAACCCTGTTTCTGGATGAAATCGGTGAACTGCCGCCCGCCCTCCAGGGGAAACTGCTCCGGGTACTCCAGGAAGGCACCTATGAACGGATCGGTGAAGATCATACCCGGCAGGTCAATGTGAGGATCATCGCTGCCACCAACCGGGATATCAGAGAAGAAGTGGCCAGAGGAAGGTTTCGCCGGGACCTGTACTATCGTCTCAATGTTTTTCCCATAGAGATGGCCCCCCTCAGGGGCAGAAAAGAGGATATACCGCTTTTGGCAAGGCATTTTACAGACCAGGTGGCAGCCCAGATGAACCGAAAATCCCTTCGCCTCCGGCCGGCTGATTTAAAGCGCCTCGAGGCCTATGGATGGCCCGGAAATGTCCGGGAGCTGCGGAATGTGATTGAGCGGTCCATGATCACCTCCCGCGGTTCTGCCCTTGAATTTGTCTTTCCGGACACAAGTGAATCCGTGATATTTCCTGGCCAGGACACTTTTGACGAGCACGCCAGAAAGCGGGTGTACACGGACAGGGAAATGGATGGGTTTATCAAAACCAATATCATCAATGTCCTTGGCCGGACCCGGGGAAAAATATACGGACCGGGGGGGGCTGCCGCCCGCATGGGGTGTGCTCCCACCACCCTTTGTTCCCGAATTAAAAAATACCAGATCAACCTTCATTCCTTTAAAGGGCAGGCGACCCATGAATCCTGATTTGCCCCTGGACATCACCCCGGAGTCTGAAATTTTTTCCCGGATAAAAAGACTGAAACGCCATATGGAAGAAGCGGGGATAGCGTCCGTTTTTTTAACCCATAAGCCGGATATCTATTATTTTTCCGGTACGGCCCAGGACTGCTATCTGTATGTTTGCCTGGAAGGGGATCCGTTGCTCTTTGTCAAGCGCTACCTGCCCAGGGCAGCGCTTGAAACCCCCATCAGGGATATCATTTCTGTCGTGTCCGTCACCCAGATTCCCCATAGGATAATGGAGTTCTTTCAAGGGCATCCATCCACCATGGGACTGGCCTTTGATGTGGTGCCGGTCAGGGAGTATCACTTTTACCAGGGGTTGTTTAAATCAACGGTTTTTGTGGATGGAACCCCTTTGATTGAGGTTTGCCGCCAGATCAAATCTCCCTATGAAATTGGGCAGATGGAAAAGGCGGCAAGGGTTTCCAGAAAGACCTTTGATTTCATAGAAAAAAATCTGACCCCCGGGATTTCTGAAATGGCGTTTTGCGGCAGCGTTGAAGCATTTGCCAGAACCTTTGGCCATTCGGGCAAGCTCTGGATGCGCCATTATCGGTCAGAGGGGTTCTCCTTTCACCTGATGAGCGGGATAACAGGTGGCATGGCGGGGGCCCTGGATTCACCGGTCTGCGGCACCGGCACCTGCACGGCCTATCCCTTTGGGGCAGGTCCCAAGCTGATCCGGGAAAACGAACCCATTCTCATTGATTTGGGAACCATGGTCAACGGGTATCACATGGACGAATCCAGAATGTTTGTTCTGGGAAAAATGGAACCGGAAGCCGCGGCCGCAAGCATGGCAGCCATGGAAATCCTCAACCGGATACAGGAGGCCATGAAACCCGGTGCCGTGATGGGGGATATTTTTGATGCCTCTGTGAGAACGGCGGCCAAAATGGGGTATGAACAGGAATATTTGGGACTTCCCCATTTGAAATCCCGGTTTGTGGGCCATGGGATCGGTCTGGAACTGGTGGAAAATCCGCTTCTGGCAAAGGGCAGGACCCCGCTTTTACAGCCGGGCATGGTCTTTGCCGTGGAGCCCAAGTTTATCTTCAAGGACAGGTTTGCAGCGGGTATGGAGAGTGTGATTCTGATAACGGACACAGGCAGTCGGTTTTTGAGTCAAACCCGGCCCGGGGTCTTTTCCTGTTAGCCTGGGAACCTTCTTGCCATGGTAAACAAAAACAGAGACAAAACGATGAATATGTCCCCCGGGAAAACAGTTTTGCTGAAATACAAAAAGCCCTTCGACCTTTCCCCGGTGCTCTCTTTTATGAAGCCAAGGGCAATGGCCGGGGTGGAACTTGTTACAGACACTCAATACGCCAGAACCTTTAGAATCAACAAAACAAAAGGGTTTTTTGTTGTCAGGGATTGCCCTGGACAATCGTGTCTGGAACTTGAGGTAACCTGTGAAGGGACAGGCTGTGATACGGAAATTGCCGACAGGGTCCGCAGGATGTTTGATCTTGATAGGGATTTTACAAAAATAAACTTAAAATTTTCAAAGGATGCGCACTTGTCCAAGGGAATGGACGCCGGCCAGGTTCCCCGGCTGCCCGTTGCCTTTGCGCCCTTTGAGTTTGTCGTAAGGGCAATCCTGGGCCAGCAGATATCTGTGAAGGCCGCCACCACCCTGGCGGGAAGAGTCGCCGGAAAAGCTGCATTGACGGGCGGCCCCGGCTATCCGTTTGGATTGGATTTTTTTTTCCCAGATCCCTTTGAATTATTGGCCCTTGATCTGGAGAACCTGGGCATCACCAAGACCCGGCAGGCCACCCTGAAAAATGTTGCCCAAACCCTTGTGGACAAAAAGTTAAATCTAACGGCAAATCAATCTTTTGAAACCTTTCATCAGGCCTTTTCTGCTGTAAAAGGAATCGGCGAGTGGACCAGTCATTATGTTGCCATGAGAGGATTGGGAATGATTGACAGCTTTCCTGCAACGGATCTAGGGGTGATTCGCGCGCTTACAAAGGAAGGCAAGACCCCCTCCAGAAAACAGATCGTCTCCCTGGCTGAAAAGTGGCGGCCGTACAGAGCCTATGCCACCTTGTGCCTGTGGAATTCGAAGGAAAACTAAACCCAGCCTATTTCCTGGTGTTATCTGCCGAATCGTCGGCTGGTTCAAATTTAATATGAATGGTGGTTTTGCCTGAATTGAAACAATCTTCGGGTGTTGCACATGCCTTGCACAAAGCGATATCTCCGGGACAAATGTCCCCATCCCCGGGGATCACCTGGCACCGGTTTGAATCAATCCAGATTTTAAAAGGATATTGTTCGGAAAAAAGTTTGATTCTCAGCAGATCAAACCCCTTGCCGCCGGCATTGAAATCATAGGGTTTTTTTGTCGAATAATCGGTGGAGTCAGGCGGAGTAAAATAATTTTCAAATATCAGATGCAGTTTGTCCCGGGTAAATCCAATGCCATAATCGGTGACAATCAATTCCGGGGCATTTTGGGTGTTTTTCAGCGCAATATCGATTTTACCGGCATCCGGTGTATATTCAACGGCATTTTGAATGATTCCCCGGATAATGACCTCAAGGATCTCAGGCGGCATATAAACAAGAACATTTTTATCAATCCGGGTGGTTAAACGACAGGTGCGATGGGAAAAATCCGGCCGGAGCCTTTCAATCTGTTCGGTTAGATAGTCATCCAGAAGTATGGATTGGGAAACCACCTCCTTTGGACCGAAAATGGCGTCTATGGCCCCTTGCACCCGGGTGATAACCCCTGGGTCTTGTGATTGGCTTTCAATGAGGACGGACAATTCGTCCGCACATGCTTCCAGAAGTTTGGTGAGCATGTTATGGGCTTTAAAATCTTTTTTTCTCAGAAGATCTTCCACTTCGTACTGAAGGTCCAGAATCCTGTTGAGATTCCGCTGCCCCCGGTTGAAAATTTTTTCAATCAATGGGTTTTCCAGGCCCAGGGCAGCCAGTTTTTTTGACAAAAGTTTCATGGAGGCACCCAAAACAGAAACCGGGGTCTTCAGCTCATGGGCAAGATGGTTGATAACCTTGTCTTTTGCATGGTTCAGGATTTTTAGCTCTTTATAGGAATTCCTCAGTTCTTCGTGAATCCGGGTATTCTCAATGGGCAATGCAATGGAGGAGGTCACGACGCTCAGAAGCTCTATATCGGTATTGTCAAATTTTCCATGGTTTTTATTGACAACGGAAATAACACCAATGGTCCGGTCCTGAAGCTTTATGGGAACAGACAGGATGCTTTTGGTTTCAAGGTCTGTTTCATCGTCCACCCGGCGCAGGAAAAAAGAACATTTGGAGACATCTGAAATCATAATGGGTTTCCCGGTTTTATAAACACGGCCGGAGACCCCCTGGCTGGCTGAGAACCTGATTTTTTTAAATTTTTTTTCCGATTCCTGGTCCCGGTACTGGGCGGAAAAAAAATACAATTGGTCCTTTGATTCATCTGCCAGAAGGATAAACGCCCCTTCCACGGATATCAGTTTTTGGATCTCCCGGTTAATGAGGGGGATCAGATCTCCAAGTGTTTGGTAATGGTGCAGGGCCTTGGAGATTCTGAACATGATCCGGTTGCTTTTTGCAATCCGTTTTTCAACGGTCATGTCCCTGAGTATCAATACCTGGCCTGCGGGTTTGTTTTCTTCATCGTACAGAATGGCGCCATTGAGTACGATATCCAGAATGCGTCCGTCCTTTGTGTACCGCTGGGTTTCAAAATCATGGACAACCAGGTTTTTGAACAATTGCTTCATTCCCTGTTTTGCCTGGTCAACCAGGTGATCGGGAATGAACTTGATATTTTTTCCTTTTACCTCCGTGAGGGTCCAGCCGAAAACACGTTCAAAGGCGGGATTCACGTATTCCACTGTGTTGTCAAGGGTGAAGGCAAACACGGGGTCCGGCAAAAACTTTAAGAGCGCGTTCAGCTGTTTCTGGGCAAGATGGCTTTCCGTATACAATTGGCTGGTTGATTTATCTGGACCTTGCGTATCCGGGTGCACGGGTTTTTTGTCCGTCAATTTCATTGGTATGCCCTAAAAAATATATAGATTATGTACTGCGGGTTAACACCTGACAGGTTTCCGTTGCAATCTGAAGTTCTTCGTCGGTGGGTACCACCCAGATCTGAATTTTGCTGTCAGGCCCATGGATTGCACGGGGGGCAGAGGATCTGGCCTTGTTTTTTTCAGGATCTATTTCAATGCCGAAAAAAGACAAATCTGCCAGTGCTTTGGCCCGGACAATGGCATCATTCTCTCCGATGCCCGCAGTAAATACCAGGCTGTCTACATGGCCCAGAACGGCGGCATAGGCGCCAATGAATTTTTTGATCTGGTAGGCAAACATGTCCACGGCCAGCCGGGCCCGGTCATCTCCTTGGGCGGCCCGTTCATGGATATCTCTCAGGTCATTGAGGCCGCAGACACCCCTGAGGCCGCTTTTTTTGTTCAGGACCTCATCCAGTTCTTCATGGGTCATGCCGGTGTTGTCCATCAAATATCCGAAAATGGCCGGGTCCAGGTCACCGGTCCTTGTTCCCATCATCACCCCGGCAAGGGGGGTCATGCCCATGGAGGTATCCTGGCATTTGCCTTGTTTAATGGCGCAAATGGAACAGCCATTGCCAAGATGCAGAGTGATCAGGTTCATCTGTTCCGGTGTTTTTCCCATGAGTTCACAGGTTTTGTTGGCGACATATTTATGGGAAGTGCCGTGGAACCCGTATTTTCGTATTTTATGGTCACGATAGTATTCATAGGGAAGTGCGTAGAGATAAGCCTTTTGGGGAAGGGTTTGGTGAAAATTGGTGTCAAATACAGCCACCTGGGGTTTGCCGGGAAAAAGGTCTTCCGCCAGTCGGATGCCGATGAGATTGGGGGGATTGTGCAAAGGGGCCAGGGGGTTGTTGGCCTGGATGGCCGCTTTCACCGCCCCATTGATCCGGGTGGCCTCTTTGAAGTCTTCTCCTCCCTGGACCACGCGGTGGCCGATGGCATCAATTTTCTGGGTGATCTGTCCTGCCATGAGGAGCATGGCTTCCTGATGGCTCGGGATGGGCCGGGAGATTTTGCTCTTCTGTTCCTTGCTGGAGGAGAAGGTTTTATGGGTCAAAAGACCCTGGGCCTCTCCTATCCTTTCCACAACCCCGCCGGCAAGGACCCTTTGTTTGTCCATGTCAAAGAGCTGATACTTTAATGAGGAACTGCCTGTGTTGATTACCAATACGTTCATGGATTTCCTTTAAAAATAAAACCGCCCATGACCGAACCCATTAGCCGGGTTCGGCCATGGCATAAAATTGTTTGATAAAGGTTTTCTGGACCGAGTAGGACCAGTGAAAGTTTTTTAAGATGTTCGCAGCTTCCCCTGGGTTGCCCTGTTTTAAGAAACGGATAAAGTGTGAATGCTCTTCACAGTTTTTCAATTCCCATTCACCGATATAACTCTGGCCCTGGAAATCATACAGCCGGTGCTTGATAGGGAGCATGAATTTATTTAAAAGCGGGTTGCCGGAAAGATGGTTATACACATTATGAAATGCCAGATTTGTTTGAAATAATTGTGAAAAATCATTGTTTCGAATGTCTCTGATAATTTGTTCGTTGAGTTCCTCCAGCCGGGATATATGGGAGGGGGTGAGTTGATCAAAACAATCCAGAACAATGGAAGCTTCAATAATGCCGATGGCTTCATAGGCATCTTTTACATCTTTCAGCGCAAGGGCATTGACCATCACCCCCCTTCTGGGAAGTATGGTGACAAATCCTTCTATTTCAAGGTGGATCAAAGCATCCCTTAACGGCGTTTTGCTGATGCCCAGCTTCTCGGCAATCTTGTTAAGATTTATGGTGGAGCCGGGTGTCAGGCTGCCGGTTGTCATTTCGTTTCTAAGGTATTCATATACCTGCTCTCGCAATGACACGACATTTAGCGGACTTTTCATTGTTTATAAGGACCTTTGATTTCCATATCCTGTTAATACCCTGTGCATTATAGGCGAAGATAGGAACCCCGTCAAGAAACAGAGTGTTTCTCTTTTTGCTGATATCTAATATATCAGACACCGGTTCAGGGTCAAGCTAAATCCCTAAATCCATTAAAGTAGATTGGGTATTGAAGTTGACGGACAATCGGGTGTACAGTCAGATTTTGTGGTTCCCTGGCCGGGTGCCGGGCGGGTGTGTCAACAGCAGCTTAGGCAGAACGGATTATGATGATATTGGATACCCTATTCCCGTTGTTTGCCCTTCTTTTGCTGGGCAGTGTGTTAAAAAAGTTTCAAATCACCAACGAAGGATTTTTAAAAACAGCAGACAGGCTGGTTTATTATATATTTTTCCCGGTCATGCTATTCTGGAAGATCGGCAATTCCCCAAGCCATGGGGGGCTCGGTCTCGGGCTTTGTCTGGCCGGGATTTTTGCCGTGGTGCTGGTATTTGGGCTAAGCCTTTTTTTTATCCGCCAAACCCATCTGCCCGGGTTCCAGGCAGGCTCTTTTTCCCAGGCCTGTTATCGGTTCAATACCTATATCGGGATGGCCATTGTCATGAATTCGCTGGGAGAGCTCGGGGTCCGGTATTTTGGAATCCTGGTGGGATTTGTCATTCCCCTGATCAATGTTCTGGCTGTTTCTGTTCTGATCTGGTATTCGGACCAGAACCTTCCCGTGAAAGAAAAAATCCGTTTTCTTGCCAGGGCCCTGATTTCCAATCCATTGATTCTGGGGTGTGTGGCCGGACTTTTGGTCTCCAGGTCCGGGATTGTCTTTCCCAGGGTTATGAACAATACGTTTTCTCTGATGACATCGGTCACCCTTCCTCTGGCATTGATTTCCATTGGCGGAACATTGAGTTTTAGAGGGCTTGCCTGTCATACAAGGGTTTCTGTGACTGCCGTATTTTTCAAACTGCTGGTGCTGCCCGTTGTTGGATTTTTCATGCTCAAGGGATTCCAGGTCACGGGAATTGCCTTTCAAACCGGGATGATCTTTTTTTGCCTGCCTACCTCGACGGCCATTTATGTCCTGTCAGCCCAATTAAATTCCGATACAGAGCTTGCGTCGGCTGCCATTATGCTGTCCACTCTGTTTTCCTTTGTGTCCCTGTCCGTTGCTCTCCTTTTATGAAAAAAGGGCGTAAAAACAACTAAAAAAGGCGGAGTGTTAAACCGGACAGGGGGTTTTGACAGGCGATTCTTCCGGCAGCATTTGAATTTCCAGCGCAATAAGGGCTGATTTTTTCATGAAAAGGGCAATCTCCTTCAAGGCCGCCATATCATCCACAGAATTCCGTAGGATACCGAAGCCTTCGGAAAGTGCCAGAATGGTTGCCGAAGCCTTTTCCTTGTCTGCAACTTTAACCAGGCCGTTTTTTTCCCAGGCTTCAATTTCTGCAATGCCGAACGCGATGAACTTTCCCATGAGCCCTTTGATCTTTTCCCGGATCTTATCATTTCTGAAACCCATGGCGTAGCAGGACCAGAAAACCGCATCCCGTTGGGGCATGGTGCCGCTGGTGTCAAATACCATATCCAGCAGGCCTTCAAGTCTTTCCCGGGGGGTTTTATATTTTTTTAGTTCTTCAAGATAGGCTGTCATGGAGGATTTATAGAGATATTCTACCATTTCCATGATCAGGCCTTCCTTACTTTTAAAATAATGGATTAACAGCCCGGAATTTACCCCCATGCGGGTGGCGATTTTGCCGATGGTCATGCCCATGAATCCTTCTTCCTCCACCACCTTGTAAGTATGTCTGAGTATTTCCGGTTTGCGAATATGTGATATGCTTTTTCGACCCATGGTATCTCCATTATTTTCATTATCTGTCTGCTTATTAATATATTATTTTCATGTTTTTTGTCAATTTTTTTGTTCCACACGATGGAACAAATTTTCGCTGATAGGGATGCCCTTTCTTTCTTTTTGTTAGTGATTTTGTTGGATACGCAGATTCGAGGTTCCGGGGATTCGGATTATGGGAAGGGGAAACCCGGCCCGGGAAAGACCCGGGCCGGGTCGATGGGCGATCAGGCAATATCGCGCCTGTCGGACATATCCACAAGGGTTCGTTCCCTTGTTTTGTCAATGCCGAGTTCTTTTCGTTTTTTGTCAATGTGGGCAATCATCATGCGGGCGATCTCAATGGGGTCGGCCGCCGCCCCCCATTTCCCATATCCTTGCTGCTCAAGTCCGTTAAAGAGTAAATCATGAAATCGGGTTCCCTTGATCGTGGGGAAGCCGATGCCAAATACTGTGTAAACCCCGGAAGCCACAAAATACTGGCCAATGGCCAGGGCTTTTTCACTCATCCATTCAGGGGCACAGCCGGCAACCGGAAGGTCGGCAATGCTGTTGCCAAGTCCGCCTGCCTTTACCATGGCCGATGCGGCAATGAGAATCCGGGTATTGTCCACACAGGAACCAAGGCCCAGTACCGGGGGCATACCCACGGTTTCGCAGACCTCTGCCAGGCCGGGTCCGGCCAAAGGCGCTGCTTCAGGCGTTAAAAAACCCGCCTTGGCCAGGGCGATCTGGGAGCAGCCGGTCTGGAGGACCAGCACATCGTTTTTGATCAGCTCCTGAACCAGGGCCACATGGACAGAGTCCTGTTTGACCTTGGGGTTGGTACAGCCCACAACGCCGGCAACCCCCCGGATTCTGCCATTGATGATATTGTCATTCAAGGGAGAATAGGATCCCCTGAAGGTTCCACCCAGCATGTATTCAATGTACTCATGGGTAAATCCGTGAACCCCTTTCTGGGTCTGCTGGGGGATTTCAATGGGCATGCTTCTGGAGCCAAACCGTGTAATGGCCTTGGTAAGAATCTGGTCCGTACAGGCCCTGGGGTCATGGTCATCAAATTCAATGTGGGTGGCCCCTTCAATGTGGGCCCTTGCATTGGTGGTGATCAAGTGGGTATCATAGCATTTGGCTACGGCCGCCAGTCCCTGCTTAATGCACTGGATATCCACGACCATGGCATCCACAGCCCCTGTCACCATGATGGCTTCGGTGGAGCCGAAATTGCCGGCATGGGGCACACCGTGCCGGGACATCATCTCCGCTCCGGAACAGCACATGCCAATCAGGTTAATGCCCTTGGCTCCTTTTTCCTTGGCCGCTTCAACAAAGAACGGGTCTGAGACCGCGGCCAGCATCCCTTCGAACATGGCAGGTTCATGTCCGTGAACAATGACGTTTACGTGGTCTTCCTTGAGAACGCCCATGTTGACCTCGGCCACTGTGGGAGAGGGGGTGCCGAACATGATGTCGGAGAGCTCGGTTGCCACCATGGAGCCCCCCCATCCGTCGGCAAGAGCGGTCCGGCTGATCTGCTTGGTGATATTGTTATATTCCTGGTCACATCCGATGTGGGTCCGGCTCATTAATTCCATGACCTCCCGCATGGCGCCCCTGGGCACGATGCCATCCTTGCGCCATTGTTCCAGGGTCGCTTTGGGTGCCCTGCGGGTAAAGGGCATTTCTCCGTCCAGGTTGGTAAAGGTTTTGTCCAGTTCATCGCAAAGCTCCTTGGCCACTGCATAAACCTCTTTTCCTTCCACCTCAATCCCTAGGGACTTGGCCACCCTCTCCAGCTTGATGGTGTCTTTGATGCTGAATTCCTTGTTCTTCCCGTCCACGATGTCTTTGAATAATTTAAGGATGTGCATCCCGTGGTCATTATGGGAGGCAGATCCTGTGGCCACATTCCGGGCAAAATTTCTGGCCATGATTGTGTCAATGGTGGCCCCGCAGACCCCGACTTTTTTATAGGGATCTCTCGGGTTCAGGCGGCAGGGGCCCATGAAGCAGTGTTTACAACAGGCAGACTCCACTCCGATGGGGCATGGCTTCATTTCATATCCCCGGTCAAGGTCAATCAACACACCATCCCGTCGGGCCTTGTCCAGCATCTGGGCGGTTGCCTTGCACATGGTCCTGTCCGATGTGCTTACCTGTTCTTTAATGGGTTTATCACTGGCCATATGTATCTCCTTTTAAATTGATTGGCAGCCGAAGCTGCTGCAAAGTATGTATCGGGTTTAAGACATGAAAATCATTTGTTCTTGCCTTGGGTTTTTGGAATCCAAGACTAAACGAATGATCCTGCCTTCGGCGAATTTATTCCGGGTCTTTTGGCAGATGCTCTTTATTTTCGCCGCCCCCACCTACAGTAAAAATTAATATAAGCACGATGGAGAAATATGCCACATTGTGGCACAAATAAAAAGGGCGTTCAGATTGTTTGTCATGTAAAAACAAGGTGTTGTAAGAAAGAAAAATATTTCGGCAGCATCCTTCCTGGAAAAAGCAAGCGGGTGTTAAGGCGGGCAAGAAATAAAAAGACCCTGGTCCGGAAAAATTTTCCGGGCCAGGGTCTTGTGCCGTTCGTGTTAAAGGATCTGTTTTAAAAACAACTTGGTTCGGGCATGGCTGGGAGCGGTAAAGAAATGTTCGGGCGTACCCTCTTCTACAATGCGGCCCTCGTCCATAAAGATCACTCTGTCCCCCACTTCCCTTGCAAATCCCATTTCATGGGTTACGCAGACCATGGTCATGCCTTCCTTTGCCAGGGTCTTCATGACATCCAGCACCTCGCCGATCATTTCCGGATCAAGGGCTGAGGTGGGTTCGTCAAAGAGCATGATCTTGGGATCCATTGCAAGGGCCCGCGCAATGGCAACCCGCTGCTGCTGACCTCCGGAGAGATTGGACGGGTGTGCCAGGGCTTTTTCGGCTATACCCACTTTTTCAAGGAGCATCATGGCCTTTTCTTCCCGTTCCTTCTTTTTCCGTTTTCTGACCAGCTTCTGGGCCAGGCAGACATTGCCCAAAATGGTCTGGTGGGGAAACAGGTTAAACGACTGGAAAACCATGCCCATTTCAGCCCGGACCTTATTGATGTTGGTTTTGGGATCAAAGATATCCACCCCATCCACCAGAATTTGGCCGTGATCTGCAGTTTCCAGCCGGTTCAGGCATCGCAGAAAAGTACTTTTTCCGGATCCCGAGGGGCCGATGACCACGACCACTTCTCCTGCTTTTATGCTATTGGAAACATCTACCAGGGCTCTGACTTCATGGGGGACATAAAACGTTTTGTAAATATTATTGATTTCAATCATTTTTGAGATGTCCTCCTTTCCAGATACTGAACAAACATGGAAAGTGTAAAGGTCATGAGCAGGTAGAGAATTGCACATAAAATCCACAATTCAAAGGTCTGAAGGCTTGTTGTAATCCCTTCCCGGGTCGCTTTTGTCAATTCCCTGATGGAAATCATTCCCAGCAGGGACGAGTCCTTGATCAAATTGATGAATTGTCCTGCCAGGGGGGGTAAAATGGTTTTCAATGCCTGGGGAAGGATGATGTGAAACATGCATTGAAAATAGCTCATGCCTGCTGACCGGGCTGCTTCCACCTGACCGGGATGAATGGCTTCAATGCCGGCACGGACAATCTCTACCACATAGGCGCCGGTGAAGATGGACAATGCCATAATACCATACCACTCCGGGTTGATTTTTGGGATTCCGTTCATCATCAATATTTTGTTCATGGTGGTTCCCAGGACAAAATAAAAGATCATGATCTGCACCAGCAAAGGCGATCCCCGGATGATCTCCACATAGGTGATGGCCGACCATTTGAGGACAGGGGTGTCCGATACCCTTGCTACCCCGCCGATAATCCCCAGAAGGATACCGAAAATGGTGGAGATAAAGCTGATTTTCAGGGTGACCCACAGGCCAATGGCCAGGAGCCCGGGCTTCCATTCTCCCTTGTATTGGGCAATGATGTCGCCGGGAGAGACCGCGTCTCCTTCATCCCAGTGAAAGGATCCCACAGGAACAACAAATGTTTTCCCCCCCTCCTCATTCTGGATGACAATCTCTACTTTTTCCTTGTTGGGTTTGATGGACGCAATTTCCCCATCTGCTTCCACATAAAGGGTAATTGATGGTTGGTACATGAAATATTGGGGGATTTTAAACCAGCGCCATTGGTATTCAACCGCCACGGTTGCATAATATACGGATCCGATTATCAAAAATGTCAAGGCAATGAAGCCTGCAACGGAAATTGCATAGGCGGTTGGGTTGCTCAGCCGCGAAATATTGGATTTTTTTTGTTCCATGTGTTGTCTGCCTTAAAAAACGGGCCGGCAGAAAATGTTTACTGCCGGCCCAATTAATTTTTACACAATCAATCTAGTTTTTAAGATCTTTCTGCCACTCATCGGATTTGATCCATTTTTCATAGGCTTTGTCATATCTTCCGTCGTTTTTGTATTGACGCAAAAAGTTATTCAAAAAATTGAGAAAATCCGGATCTCCTTTTCGAATGGCCATGGCAAGGGGCTCAAAGGTGAAGGGTTTGGTCAGGGCGATGGTTTTGCCGGCACCATGCTGTGCCTGGACGATTTCAATCAAAGGAAGGTCGTAAACCGAGGCGTCTGCATTGCCCTGGATGACTTCCATGCAGGCTTCTGTTTCAACTTCAAAGGATTTATAGGTGGCTTTGGGGATCATTCTTTTAACGGCTTGCTCACCGGTGGTTCCCAGCTTAGAGGTAATCACAAATTTGGGATCATTAAGGTCTTTATAGGACAAGACCTTGCCTTCATGTTTTTTGTTGAGGAGAATGGCCTGTCCGATAACAATGTAGGGATCGGTGAAGTTGATGGCCAGGTTTCTTTCCTGGGTACAGGTCATGCCGGAGATGATGATATCGTATTTGTCCGTGATCAGGCCCGGAATAATACCGTCCCAGGCTGTATTGACCGGCTCGTATGTGACTTTCATGGCTTTTGCAAGGGCTTTTCCCATGTCAACGTCAAATCCGATATACTGGCCTTTTGTGTTGGTCATTTCAAAGGGAAGATACCCGGATTCAAATCCCACACGAAGTTTTCCTGATTTTACGATGGTTTCAATGGTCGATGTTTTTGCAAGCTCAATGTCTGCACTGAAGGCCGGCGCCGATACAAAAAGAAACGCCAAGGCAAACAATGAAATAAGTACTTTTTTCATCTTCTTCCTCCTAAAAAAATTAAAGTGTGACCTCCATAGCCCCTGGGGAATGAATTCCGAAAATGCCTAGGAAAGTCATGTTAAAGAACGATAACCCCTTCTATAATTGAGTTTAATACTTAGCATAATCATCTTAAATGGCAAGCACTATTTGCGGCCCGGGCAACTTTCATGGTAGTTGCTACCCCAATAGCCACATAGTCTGTGGGGTTGAAGATGTCAGCATAAAAAAGTGGATAGTCCATGGGCCTGTGTCTTTTTTGAAATCCGATTCTTGATGAAGGGAAGCGGGTTGACGGCAGGGGGGCAAATGGCGTACCATTGGCGGCATATAATAATTGCTCAACTTTCGGACTTCGGTTTTGGAGGAACGGGTAAGGCTTTTCTATTGTGCGTTTGATCCCTTTTTGAGTATCCGGCTGGACCAACTGCAATAAAGAAAGCCTTACCCCATGTAAGATCAGATCATTATATGCAAAAAAATATCTTTGAAATAGACCATAGAGAATGTGGAGACCAAGGGTTTTGAAACACGTATTTCAGAAACACCAAATGAAAATTTTGGCTGTGTCCGACTATATTGACAAAGATCTGACCCGGCAGGTGGAGGACAAGACGCTATCGCCGGTGGACCTGATCATCTCCTGCGGAGACCTTGCCCCAGAATATCTGTCTTTCCTGCGGGACCGACTGGATGTGCCCCTTTACTACATCAAGGGAAATCATGATATCCGGTATACCCGGACAAATCCCGTGGGATGTGAAAATATCCATGGCCGGGTGGTCTCCTTCGGATCCCTGAATATTTTAGGGCTTGAAGGATCCTTATGGTATAATGGCGGAGCCAATCAGTATACAGATGCCATGATGCGAAAAATACTCTTCTGGATGTGGTTTCCCATCTGGCGGAAAGGGCGGATTCACCTGGTGGTGGCCCATGCCCCCCCCCGGCATATCCATGATCGGGAAGACAGGTGTCACATGGGATTTGAAAGTTTCAAGTCCCTTATTATAAAACACACTCCCGACTATTTTGTTCACGGCCATATTCACCAGGAGTTTGAAACAGCAGGGGAACGGATAACGCAATTTCATACCACCCAGGTGATCAATACCTGTGGGTACACCCTAATAGAGGTCTAATCATGAAAAAATTTCTCAAAGCTATTTTTGGGTACAGTCCGTCCAAAAAAGAGACCGACCATGTCAGTTCCTTTAACGAGCAGCAGGCCAAGGAAGAGGACGTCAAGTTTGTTGACCACGGGGTCCAGACCATTGCCCTTGAGAACATCATCGGAAGTGTGGGCAAGTATTCTGATTTTGATTCCCAATTCAGGCCCAAAAAACATGTTTCAGGCAAGCGGTTCACGGATATCAAGCGGGCCATGCGGGAAGGGGCCTCCCTTCCGCCGGTGAAGCTGTATCAGATTCGGGACGACTATTATGTCCTGGACGGAAACCATCGGGTGGCCGCAGCAAAAGAGTTGGGATGGGCAGACATCAAGGCAAAGGTGGTAGAGCTTTTATCCGGTAAAAATACCATCGAAAATCTTTTGTATATCGAACGGCAGAAATTTTATGAGCGAACCGGCCTGACAGGAAAGATTGACCTGACCGAGGTGGGAAAATATGTTTTTCTGGAAAAACAGATTCAAAAGCATCAGCTTTACCTGGCCAGCCAGTCGGGCATGGACTGTGATTTTATAAAAGCATCAAAAGACTGGTACAATACCATCTATGTCCCCATGACCGCCATCATCAGCAATGGCGGTCTGCTCAAGTCTTTTCCCGAACGGACCGTTGCAGACCTGTATGCCTATATTGCTTACCACCATTGGGACAGAACCTCCCCCCGCAGATACGGGATCGGCATTGACCGGCTCATTCCAAAGAGCATGGAAGGGTTTCGCAAAAGCATGCTGGACAAAAGCACTCCGGAGTATCCTGAGATGAAACGAACCATTACCGCTTTTGTTCTCATCGATATCGACACGTCAACCGGATTTTTGGTAATTGATAAATTGTTTGCCCTGGAGGAAATACAAGAGGTGCATTCGGTCCACGGAAATATTGATATCCTGGCAAAGCTGGTGCTGAAAAGGGATTTTTTGGCCTCGGATGCGGAAGTTATTGCCGAGTTTGTGGATCAGAAGATCCGACAGATTGACGGGATCAACCGGACCCAGACCATTATTCCGGGTCTGTCCAAGGTCAAGGAAGGGTTTGTCTGCTAGTTCGGGGGCTTTCGACGGTATGGTCGCTGTATAAACTACTCAGGGTTTGTTGAATATTTCATAGGAAAGGAGGATGGCTTCGGCCACTTCCCGAATATTTTTTCTGGAGTCCATGCTCCGTTTTTGCATCCACCGGTGGGCCTCTTCCCCGGTCATTTTTCGGTTGACCATGAGAATTTCCTTGGCCAGTTCTATTTTTTTCCGGGCCTCCAGTTCTTCCTGGATCACCCGGGTCTTGACCATAAGTTCCGTATTGACAATGGCCACCGCGGCCTGGTTTGCCACGGCCCGGAGCAGGTTAACCTCCGTGTCTGAAAAATCATGGGGGGCTGCCGTGAAACAATTTAACACCCCGATCACCTTTTCGTCCTTGGTTTTCAGGGGGATGCCCACCATGGAAACAAGGCCCAGTTTCTTGGCCATTTCCTTTTCCTTGAACCGTTTGCTGTTCAGAACATCCTTGAGGATCAGGGGTTTTTTATGGGTGACCACATAGCCCACCACGCCTTCGTCCAGGTTCAGGGATCTGTCCTTAATATAGGCAGGGGAAATGGACTGGGTGGCTTTGAGGCGTATCTTCGGGGGCTTTTCCTCTTCATTGACAATCCACAACGAGCAGATTTCAACTCCGGTGACCTTGGCTGTGACCATCACAATGAGCTTTAACAGATCTTCAATATAAAGATCTGATGTGATGGCACGGCTGATGTCGGTCAGTGCCCGGATATATCCGTCATATGTCTGATTGCTTTTTCCTTCCATAATGAACTCACCTTAATCAGAATATGGGTAAACTATCAATATAAAAAGTAAAGTTAACCGGCGTCAGCCTCCCTATAATGGTGAATTGGGCACCAGATCCCAGATGCCGCAGGGGCAGGCCCCTTTGCAGAATCCGCATCCAATGCATTTCTCGTCATCCACGATATATTCGAATCCGGATTTGCCTGCGGCCCTGCGTTCAATGGCTGCTTCCGGACAGATGGCAACACAGATGCCGCAGTCCCTGCAATTGCCGCAGGAAGCACAGTCAGCTCCGCAAGTGCTCAGTTCACCCGCCTTACTTCTCGGGTCATAGTACTCAAGGCGTATCCGGTTTTTATCAATCATGGGAAGTCGCTCCCCCCGGTCTGGGCGTTTGCCGGCAATGATCTGGTCAATACTCTGGGCAACCTTTTTCCCGCCCCCAATGGCATCGGTGATCAATCCGGGGCCCACCACATCTCCCAGGGCAAACACCCGGGGGTCGGACGTTCGGCCAAAGGTATCCACCGCAACAAATCCGTTTTCAATGGTCAGTTCATCCCCCAGAAAATCCAAATCCGGAACATCCCCGATGGAGATGACAACCGTGTCTGCGGACAAAAGTTCTCCATCTTCAAGGAGAACGCCCTGGGGCGTGATTTCCCTGGTGAACAAAGGCCACCTGAAAGTGGCGCCGCAGGCTTGGGCATCTTGTTTTTCCCTGCCAAAGGCTGCCGGCCTCTGGACATCAATGAGGGTGATCTGTTTTGCCCCAAGGCGGTGGGCTTCGGTTGCCACGTCACAGCCCACATTGCCGGCCCCGATGACCACTATTTTTTCTCCGGGTTTTTTGGAATTTAGCTTGGCTGCCTCCAGAAAATCGTTGGCAGGGATTGCCATTTCAATGCCCTTGATGGGAAGGGTCCGGGGTTTTTTGGCCCCGGCCGCCACAATGGTGAAATCGT
>JAHIVS010000316.1 GCA_018816605.1 Pseudomonadota bacterium | reverse complement strand
TCCAGAAGATTTTCCGGCAGAGCCGCACAATTGATCTGGATAAACGGTTTTTTGGCCCCCATGCTGTTCGTATGGATATATCTGGCCAGCAATCCCTTGCCGGTTCCCGATTCTCCCTGGATCAGGATATTGGAGGCATCGGCCCTGGCCAGTTTTCTGGCCAGGTGAAGGGTCTGCTTCATGGAACTGCTCTGGGCCACAATATGGTTTTTGGCAAAATCTCTCAGGGTAAGTTCACTGAGCTCTTCCCGCATCTTTTCCGTTTCCTGGCGGACCCGGGCAAGCTCCCGCTTCATGTCTTCAATCAGAGAAATATCCCGTTCATTTACCACCACATATGCAATTTCATTTTCATCATCAAATACCGGAGTGCCGGTAACCAAAAGCGTATACCGCGACCTGGGCGTGGTCTGAACCAGGCTGACCTGGCGTTTGGTTTCCAGAACTTCCTGGGTGGCAGACCGATTGATCTGCCCCTCCCGGATCAGGACTTTTACACTCTTTCCGACAACCTCGGATGCCCTTATGCCGTTCAGCCTTTCAGCAGCCCGGTTCATCATAAGTATATGGCCCCGGGCATCACAGATCATCAGCCCGTCTTCGGACCGGTCGAAAATTGTCTCCAGATATGAAAGCTGTCTATCGTTCATGCACAATTTTTCCGTCGAAAACAGTCAGAAGAGCCTGGGTTTCAGCGATGTTCTCCGGTTCGATCTCAAAAATATTCTGATCCGCCACCACCATGTCCGCCAGTTTCCCAGGGGTGATGGAGCCCAGGGCATGGCCACAGCCCGAGACCTCTGCCGGGGTAAGGGTATAGGCCCGAACTGCCTGGGCCACGGTCAGGGCCTGTTCCGGATACCAGCCCGCTTCAGGGGTTTTGTTCATTCTCTTCCGGGTTACCGCCGAATAAATGCCGGCAAAGGGATTGGGATCTGCCACCGGGGCATCGGAGCTCAGGCACAGGGGAATTCCGGTGTTCAATATACTTTTAAGGGTGTAGGCATATTTGCCCCTGGGCCCTGCGCACTGGTCAATCATGGAAATATCCAGGCTCAGGTTATTGGGCTGGCAGGAAACCGCCAGGCGTTTCAACCGGCTCATCCTGTTCAGGTCTTCTGGCAAAATCATCTGGACATGCTCCATTCGGTGGGAAAGCTGGCAGCGGCTCTGATTAAGTTGCTCCACCCGGCCGAACATGGCGATGATTTCCCGGCAGGCCCGGTCTCCAATGGCATGAACCATACAGGACAGCCCGGCCCTGTCGGCCCGAATCACAGCCGATTCAATCTCTTCCACCGGCGTCAAGGGCATTCCGTACCCTGCATCCAGGTATTTTTGGGTCATCCAGCCGGTCCTGGCCCCCATACCGCCATCGGCAAAAAACTTTAAACACCCGATCTTCAAGCGATCATTTCCAAATCCGGTCCGCAATCCCAGGCAAATGGCCTGGTCTGTCATTTCACCGGGAAGGGCCACATGGCACCTTAATTTCAATTTCCCCGCCCCTTCCATTGCCTGCCATAGACCAAAGGCATCGGCTCCTTCCTGCCCCCCCATGAGCCGGATATCATGGACACTGGTCAACCCCAGCCCATGGGCATGGGCCATGGCCTTTTCCATATTGTCCAGGAGCTTGGCTTCAGACAATGGGGGGATTACCTTCCGGATCAGATTCGGGGCCAGTTCCTTGAGAACCCCCGTTGGAGACCCATTGGCATCCCGGACAATGACCCCTTGCACGGGGTCTGCTGTGGTATGGTCAATTCCGGCCAATTCAAGGGCCAGGGAATTTGCCACTGCCAGGTGGAGGTCACACCGCCAGATGCAGACCGGATTGTCCGGTGCCGCCCGGTCAAGCACCCATCGGTCCGGCATTCTGTTTTCAGGCCATTCCGACTCGTTAAAGCCCTGGCCCAGGATCCACTGACCCGGAGCAAGTTTCCCGGCCCTGGTGCCGATGGCCTGTTCCATCCGGCCAAAACTTTCAATTTTTGAAAAATCAATGCTTTCATAGTTCAGGGCCCATTCATAAAAATGGAAATGGGTATCCCAAAACCCCGGCATTAATAGTCTGGACTCCAGATTCCGGGTAAGGGTGAGGGGCCCTGCCAGGGCCAGGATATCCCCGTCGCTTCCCAGGGCAGAGATGCGGTTGCCTGACACGGCCACAGCCGTGGCTCCAGGGTATTTTTCATCCAGGGTGCAAACACTTCCATTGTACAAAATCAGATCAGGGGCAAGCTCCATGGTACACACCTTCCTTTATACAAGATATCCCAGTTGAAACGGGTCTGTTTTGTCCAGCACAAATTGGTGCAGGCCGGTCACCCAGGCACGGCCCTGTATACGGGTGACAAGGGCATCAAACTGCCCGATCTTTGTTTTTTCCACCAGTTCTGCCTCAAAACAGGTGCCCAGGGGGCTGAAATTGGTATAAGGCTGGTGCATCTTGATTTTCCCCTGGTGATACAGCAATGCCAGTTTGGCAGCGGTCCCTGTTCCGCAGGGAGACCGGTCCATATGGGATTCCCCGTAGACCACCACTCCTCTGCCCCGGGCCGTTCCGTTTTCCATACCGGAATCATAAAATTCCGTCACATCCACTGTGTTCACATCCGATCGCTCGGGATGGCGCACCTTCAGCTGGGCATTGGCAGCGTCGATAATTTTCATACCCAGATCCACCAGACGTGACTTGTTTTCGATTACAGGTGCAATCCCCAAAAGGCCCGCATCCACCATGGCAAAAAAACCGCCCGTGCACACAAGATCGATGCACACCCGTCCAAACCCTTCCACCAGAATCCATTGGCGGGTGTCAAACACAAAGGAAGGAACCATGTGAATGGCCACACAAGACACCTGTCCGCCCCTGACAACCGCCCGGGCATCCATAATCCCCGAGGGCGTATCGATCAAAAGGCTGTTTTCTCCCTCTGCAAGCTCCAGGAAACCGGTTTTGGCCAGGGTGACCACCGCGCCGATGGTGGCATGACCGCACAAATAGGGATAGCGTTTTGCATCCATGTATATCAGCCCGAACGCAGCAGCCGGCGTTACATTTTTTGTGACCATGGCAGCCAAAATTTCCCTGGATCCCCTGGGCTCTTTTGTGAGCAGAAGCCGAACCGGATCATGGTGGGTCTTAAAATAGGCCAGTTTTTCCATCATGGTTGTGCCAGGAATTTCACCCAGCCCATCCACAATCAGCCGGGTGCTTTCCCCTTCTGTATGGGAATCTAGGGTTGTAATGGGGGTCTGGTCAAACAATCGGGCAACATCGTGGAAAGGGCTCATAAAAAAGGGCTCCAGGGCTATGGGGTTATGGGGTATCCACCGGTGCACATACCTAAATCATATGAGTGTTAGCATTAACCCCGGGCCCGGATCAAGGTCTTTTTCTTTTAAAAGGCCCGGGCCGATTCCTTGACCATGGATTTAACCTGGCCGCAGATTTCCGAAATACGGTCCGGGTCAAGGCCCAGCTGTTTGATGGATGACAACGGTTGGGATTCAAACTCCGTGAACCCAAACCCCATTTCCAGGGCCAGGGAATCGGCCAGGTTGATGATCAAAAGCTCCGGTGCTGTGCCCTTTGGATAGGCGTTCCAGTGATGGAACTCTGCAACCGGGATAAAGTCCTTGGAGAATCTCATTTTTTTCAGCAATGCCGCCCCGAAGGTGGTATGAATTTCATGGATTGCCTGCTGAAGTTTTGGGTCCTCAACAGACGCTTCCGGAAAAAGATCCACAATGGCTTTCATCAGCAGCATTTTCCCGATATCATGGACAATGCCCATTAGAAATATATTTTCCGTGTGTTCCACTTTCAACACTTCTCCCAGCCTTTTTCCCAGGCAGGCCACGGCAAAGGAATGCATCCAGAGGTTTTCCATCACCCGTTTCAAGGACCTGTTTCTTGAGGCAAACATATTTCTGGCAGCCACGGCCGAAATTACCCCCTGGGTGGCTTTCATTCCCAGTCTCAGCAGGGCGGCATCTAGGCAGTTCACCGTATCAATCCCCTTGTAAAGGGGAGAGTTTGCGATGGAGATCAGCTTACTGGAAATGACAATGTCTTTTTCAACAATCCTGGCAAGATCCTCGATGGAAGGGGAGTCACCTTCAAGGCACTCCTGGATTTCCTTTACAATATGGGGAAAGACAGGCAGACTGATCTTTCCCTTGTAAAACCGCTGGATAATCTCGGTTATCATTCCGGGATAACTGCTTTCTTCATTTTCCTTTTGGGAAACGACAATATCAAACCCCATTTTCCCCACAGCTTCCCACAGCTGATATTTGCTCACGGGTTTTGACAGGTAGCCGTTGCACCCCAGCTTGATACAGGCCTTGATGGTGGCCATATTTATGCGGGAGGTGACCATGATCACCTTGACCCGGTCTGCCCTGGGAATTTTCCGGGCAGCCTCTCGTTTCCGGATGTGCGCCAGCATGTGCTGCCCGTCCATCCCGGGCATGGACACATCCAGGGAGATAAGATCAAAGGGCTGGCCCTGTTCAGCAGCAACCTCAAACTCGGCGATGGCCTTCCTGGAGTTGTCCTTGGCAACGCACTCCCCCAGGGCTTCCATATGTTTTATCAAAATTTTTCTGGAAATGGTCTCGTCATCCACAATTAAGATTTTCATGCCTGTATCCTTATGATTACGCTTAAAAACCAGTTGGGGATCATCTTTTTCCCGTGGCCTGGATATCTATCATTACCTTCTCTCCTGCCGTTTCCGCCGTATCCTGCATGAGGACTGCCTGGGATGTTTTTCCGTCCACCAGAATTTTAATGGGAATGTCAAAATGAAGATGTTTTAAATATTGGGTGGTGTTCACACAGGCCTGGCAACTTAAAAAATCATAATCGATAAAATCAACGCCCTTATCGGACACGGTAATATAGGAGATTCCCAGGGAGGTGATATTCTGGAAAAAATGAGACCCCTGGGAAGGATCGGCTTTAATGCTTTCAATGGTGGTTTCCACCATCACCCCCACATTGGAAATGTCGTTCCATCCCACGGGAATTCCCAGCCACCGATCTGATGAGCCCCAGCGTCCGGGACCGATCAATACATATTTTTGCTTATTTTCATTGAACAGCCCATTGAGCTTGTTTATCTGGGCGGCTATTTCAACGGTCTGTCCCGGGTCAAAGGTTCCGGGATCCACATAGACCAGATCATAAATATCCTTGTATTCCCCGTTGCCCAGGGACAGGCTGGAATAGCAAAAAGCCCTGTCAATATCATCCTTGGTAATCTTTATCCCGACATTCTGCTTATAACGCCCCATGGGCCGGATCTGAAGCAGGGAAAACTCCGGGACAAGGGCGTCATCCAGGGGCAGATTCACGGCAAATTCAACTTCCACAGATGTCCCCATCCAATGGCTGCCGATCCTTGTCACCTCCTCCAGGATCTCTGCCAAAGGAAAGCAATTATATTTCAGGATATTGGCAAAGGTCAGGACGGGAAAACCCTTGCTTGAAAAGGAATCCCGTATCCGGTTGTCCTGGGCATGGAAAGAAGAGGACAAATGCCGGACCACGGGATGGTCCACAGCATCCCATAAATCCAGGCGGACCAGGGTGGGGTCCTCTTTTGCAGCATCAAAAAAAATGCCGTTGTCCGGGTATCCGTCTGTTTTCAAGGCATAAAAATATTTTTGAGCATTTTCAAGAATATCATCGACAATGGAAAACTGGGGAAGGAAACTGGGATACTTGGGACAAAACCGCAGGGTTTTTGCCCCTTCCATGACAATCTTTCCAAGGCCCAGGGCAATGTAGGTTATCCCCTCCTCTGCCTTGAGATGGGCAATGGGATAAAAATTATAGGACTGTGCCACTCCGGATATGGCCGGATAAAAATAATTTTTATGGTGCATACCGGTGATCTGCTGGAGAATGACCGCCATTTCCTCATCCTCGGTCCGGTGCATGGCGCTTTTTGCATAGGATCGGGGGGCTTTTAAATAGGTAGAGGCATAAACCAGCTTAACGGCCAGAATCAATTGTTCCAGCCGTTTGGCCAGGTCTGTATCCAAATTGGGCAGCATGTAGGTTTTATAGAGTCCTGCAAAGGGTTGGTAATGGGCATCCTCAAAAAGGGAAGAGGATCTGACGGCAATGGGATACCGGACCCTGGCAAGGTAGCGTTTAAGACTTTTCTCCAGCCATCCGGGGAACCTGGCCTTCACAAACTGCTCGATGATCTGTCTGTCGGAAAGTGTTTGGTCCGATTCCAGCAGCCGGGCCAGACGATTTTCCTCCACAAACTGTTTAAACCCGTCCGTTGCAATGACAAGGGTCTGGGGAATACGGATGTCCACCTTGGGAAATTTTTTGCCCAGAGATGGGTCCCGCTTGAGCTGGGATGCCATGAATGCAAGCCCCCTGGCTTTGCCCCCCAGGGATCCGCCGCCGATTTTCATAAAATTTGTATCGGAATCGAATTTATCCGGATCAAAATCAATGACATGGCCCTGGCGGGTTCCCCTTCTCGTGGCCCGGATACTGTCGATGAGAAACCGCTTGAGCTCCTGGGGATTATTAAAATCCTCAATTCCGTACGGTTTCAGATTCAGGGCAAAGTCAATCTCGCTTCTTGCCATGAGCCACCTGGAAAAATCATTGTTTCTGGCGTGGTATAAAATGGACGCGTCCGGGATCTCGGGGATAAGTTTTTCGATGGCCCTAAGCCCCGTGGCCCGGGCTATTTCTTCTCCCTCTGGCGTCCGAAACACAAAGGCGCCAAACCCCAGGTTGGTCACAAAAAAAGTTTTGATCTGATCATGGAGGTTGCTTGAGTTCTTGTTGATAAAAACCGCCGGGATCCGGTTGGCCCTTTTGCGGTTTTCTTCCTCGGTGCTCAGGATGAGCACGGGCAAATCCGGAATTTCCGATTTTATCTTTGTTAAAAGTTCAAACCCTGCATGATCATCTTCTTTACCCTTTCTGGGATACCGCATATCGGAAAATATGGACAGCACGTAGGGTTTGTATTGTTCATACAGGGAAATGGCCTCTTCATAGGTATGGGCCACCAGCACCTTGGGCCTGCCCCGCATCTTCAAAAGCCTGTGGTCTTCATTGATGGACTCATCAATCACCGACTGGGTCTGGAGTACAATCTGCCTGTAGAGCACCGGCAGGAAAGAAGAATAATGATAGGGAGAATCCTCCACCATGATGATCACCCGAACCTTGGCATTTTTTGTGTCAAAGTCCACATTCATTTCATCTTCAAAATTCTTGATGATGGCCAGGAGTAAGTCTGCGTTCCCCCCCCAGATATAGGTCCGATCCACTGCCGGATGGGTCTGGTCACAAACGTATTGATCAATATCACAGGTATTGTGAAGCAATAGAAAAAATGAAAGATCGGGATACCGTTTCTTAACCTCCTCACCAAAGGCGTAGACATCCATTCCGTTCAGGCTGGGCATGGCAAGTATCAGGTCAAAGGTTTTTTTTTCCAGGCGCAAAAAGGCCTCATCCGCCGAAGATGCCCAGGTGAGACGGGGAGGCTTTGACAGGTTCAGCCCCTTGTATTCATTTATGATACGATTGGAGAGACGGCCCTCCTCTTCCATGATAAAGGCATCGTAAGGACAGGATACCAGGAGGATATCTCCCACCTTGTTGGCCATGAGCTCATGGTAAATTTTGATGGACGGCGGCTGGGAAATGGGTTGGGAAATGTCCATTGAAATCCTTTTAATGCGCGTGTTTACTTTAACTTAAAAAAACGCCGGCACTGCTGCCTCCGGATCTGCATTGGCCACATTTTTTCCACCTGACCTAAATTATATGAAAATCAAATAGAAGTGCCGGATGGTGGTCCTCTATGGGTCAAATATACCCGGACCCGGAATGATTTGTCAAATCATTCCCCTTACACAAGAGTGGGGGCCGGAAGAGGAAAAACCGTCAGTCCAGCCCCATACGGGCTTCGACCCTGGCGATTTCCTTCAAGATTTCTTGTTTTTTCTCCGGGGCAAGATCCGGAGCGGCCAGCTGTCTTTGGAGGCCCAAAAGGATCATTTCCTCCCGGTAATCGTTGCAGGTATACGTTCGGCTGTCTGTTTTGGCGTCTTCCATCCCAATTTTTATTTCGTCCCCATCCTGTTCCATGTCAATAGAGTTCATATTTCGCCAGTTTTCCGTCCAGGCCCCCGATTTTTAAGGGCCGTTTCCAGGCAGGGGCCAGGGGAACCTTTTTAATAAACCGGGGCTCTCCAAAATAGACATAGGCAACGCAGTTTTTACAATGCCCCTTGAGGAAAAGTCCCAGTTCTTTATAAAACAGATTCAGATCCTGGTCTTTTCCCATGCGGATGCCATAGGGGGGATTGGTGATGATCACGGAATTTTCAAGGGGAGGAAGCGCCTTGAAATCCGCAAGACCAATCTGAACATTCCCGCCGAAATGGAGCCCCATGAGATTTGTCTTCACGGCATTCACCGAGTGTTCGGAGATATCGCTTCCCCCGATCAGGTTCTCGGGAAGCGGTTTTATGTTTTCATTTGCCTCCGCCTTGATCCGTTCCCACAAGGCCGTATCAAAATCCGGCAGACGCTCAAACCCGAATCCTTTTCTGAAAATTTGGGCCGGAATCCTGCAATAGTGCATCAGGGCCTCGCACAGCAGGGTACCGGACCCGCACATGGGATCATACAGAAATTGTGACCCGTCCCATCCGCTCAAGCGCACAATGGCCGCAGCAATGGTCTCCTGCATGGGCGCAGAAACCGACTCTTCCCGGTATCCCCTTTTGTGCAGGGGACCGCCAGAAACATCCACGGAAATGGTGGCGACATTCTGGTGGATATGGAGGTTAATGGTGATCCAGGGGTCTTTGGAATCCACACTGGGCCGGTAATTGCTCCGGTCCCTGAAATAATCGGCAATGGCGTCCTTGACCCTGAGTCCTGCAAAATTGGAATGGGTGATATCCGATTCAGACACATTTGCCATAATGGAAAAGGTTTGTTCGGGGGTTAGAAACTCTTCCCACCGGATCTTTCTGGCGTTCTTATAGAGATCGTCTTTCTCAATACATTCAAATGTCACCAGGGGCGCCAGCACCCGTGAGAGCAGCCGGGCAAAATAGGTGATCCTGTAAAAATCGCGTTTTGCCGCCTTAAACCAGATCCCCCGGAACACGGGCCTCAGGCCGTAGCCTCCCAGTTCCTTGATTTCTAAAATCGCAATATCTTTTACACTTTCGGCAACTTGTGCAAAATACTGGGCATCTCGTTCATATACGTATTCGCGCTTGGCAAGCTTTCGTGTTCTGCCAAGCCCCTTTTGAAGGATACTTTTTTTACCTGTGTTCAACGCTCACATCCTTAATATACCAAAGATTATTAAATCTCCCTTTATATCAGGATTTTCACATTTTTAAAACAGATACCCGCAGATTGCAGCAATTCTAAATGTGGCATTTTCTTTAACGGGTCAGGCTTGTTTTATTGTGCATTTTATCAAAATTGCGTACTTTCAGTTGACAAAAGTGCAATAATGCAAGCCTGACCCTTCGTGATGCTTTCATATTTAGAATTGCTGCGCAGATTGTACGCCTGAAAATCGGCGTTCCTTCGCATCTGATAACTATCCCATTGCAAAAACCCATTGCGCTCCCAGAAAAACCACCATACCCATGGCAAGGGTCAAACGCAAATTTTTGAACACGCCGCCAATAACACAGGTGGCAAGTGCGCCGATGAGATAGGGATTGTTCAGATTCAGCTCTCCCCCATTGGGCATTAGCACGGCCGGCACAATAATGGCCGTGAGAACAACGGGGGGGACATATCTTAATCCTTGTTCAAGCAATTTCGGGAATGTAAATCGTCCGGAAATGGGAAACAAAGCGTAGCGTATGACAAAAGTAACCAATGCCATCCCTGCCACCAGATAGACCTCATTCAATTGTATTTGCGCACCAAACATATTTAAAGTTTCTCCTGGTTTCCAGAAAATATTTTTCACAAACCACTCCCACCACAACGCCGACAAGGGCAGCCAGCATCAATCCCATCTTGTGGGGGAGTCCTCCGGCCAGGATGGAAATGGTCCGCGGTGATCACAGAGGCCCACATGGGTTTTGAAATAAGATAGGGAATTACAATGCCAATGAATGTGGCGGGCATTGCAAAATCAAGCCCCCACCGGGATATCTCCGGAAACGCTTTTCCCGCCGTGAGCCGATAAAGGTGCATAGGTTCCAATTGAGATACATGAACACCATGGACCCCAGGTTGTAGTAATGCTTGCCCGGCACACCGTCCTTTTGATGATAGCACCTGACGGCCGCGGCAAAGGTTTCATCGGTTAAACCAAAGGCCCGTACCATTTTCCGGAGCGGGTTCAGCTTTTTATAGAAGGGAACCATGGTGGCGCCAATGTAGTCACTGGCGCCATTTGATTATTCCTTCAGTGATAAAAAATCAGCCATTATCATACATTCTGATGATCTCTCCTGTGGCGGCACCCTCAACACTTTTTACAAATCCATTCACCACTTTTTTCATGGGGATGGGATTGTGACCGGGGAAATAGGCTTCATAGTGTTCCACCGCATCTTCAACAAGCCCGGAGGAAACCACATTAATCCGGATATTGTTTTCCAATTCCAGGCAGACGGCTTTGACAAAACTGTGGATTGCGCCGTTGACCATGGCCGCACTGGTGGTCATACGGACCGGATGATCGGCCAGGATACCGGTGGAAAGGGTAAAAGAGCCCCCCGGATTCATGTAATCCTTACCGATCCTAACCAGATTCACCTGGCCCATGAGTTTGCTTTTGATGCCGATATAAAAATCTGCTTCGGTCATGGCGTCAAAATTTGCCCATTTGGCTTCCCCGGCTGTGCAGACAATTGCGTCCACTTTCCCGATTTTTTCAAACAGGGCTTTAATGGAGTTGCCGTCTGCCATGTCCAGGTTGACATCCCCTGACCTTCGTCCGGCAACAATGACCTCATGCTTTTTTGAAAAATGTGCACTGACCTTTTTGCCAATTGTACCATTTCCTCCGACTATTAAAATTTTCATGCTGTCTCCTTGTTTAAATTATTTCTTGTCTGATAATTTATACATGGTATAGTTATCCGTCAAACGAATAGTTTTGATAACAACGATTAAAAAATGTGATGATTATGAATCTACAGATCGATTATTTAAGGACGTTTATCTCCCTGGCCGAAGCCAAAAATTTTACAAAAACCGGGGTCCAAGTTAACCTTTCGCAGTCGGCCGTGAGCATGCAGATCAAACGGCTTGAAAATGAGGTGGGCAAAAAATTATTTGACAGAATCGGTAAAACCGTCAAGCTGACAACCGAAGGGCGTATATTGATCAGCTATGCCAAGCGAATCGTCAAAGAGCACGACGAGGCCGTGGCAGCCCTGTCAAACCCGAACCTGGAAGGCCATCTCCGTTTCGGATCTCCGGAACACTACACCTCAGGCGTGCTGCCGAGCCTGCTGGCCCTTTTTGCACGTTCCTATCCGGATGTCACCGTGGAAATGCACTGTGAAAACAGTGACGTGATCAAGGATTGGGTAGACAACGGAGCACTTGACGTAGGGATCTGCACCCAGATCAGCGAAGGCGGACAGGTGATCGCCCATGACCCCGTGGTCTGGACAGCGGCCCCTGAATTTGTGCTTCAAAAACACAAACCCCTTTCCCTGGCCACCTTTGAAGAGGGGTGTGTTTTCAGGACCTGGGCATTGGAAGCCCTGGAAAAAGCAGGGATAGGATACAGGATCGTATATGTAAGCCGGAGTATATCCGGGCTTTTGGATGCCGTTAAGGCAGGGTTTGCCGTTGCCCCCATCATTAAAAGCAATGTGCCGTTGGATCTGAAAATCCCAGGCATTGAGGATGGCCTTCCTGTACTTCCGGTATCCAATATCGCCCTTCACAAAACCAGAAAAGTCTCATCAAGAATTATCGACTGTTTTTCCGAGCATGTCATAAAATCATTCCGGGAGAGAACTGAAAACTGAGACCGGCCCTATTTAAAATCTGCCAACTCCGAAAGTTGGGTTAACAACCCAAAAATGCAGCAACATATTTTGTTGCGGTAAAAACGATAATTCCTGCTAACATCCACTTGATCACCTTGGCCGGGACAAATTTTTGGCAGTATGCCCCCAGATACATTCCTGCCATCCCACCGAATCCAAACAAAATGCCCAACTGCCAATCGGGTGCCACCGATATGTCTGGATAGAACGGTGCGATAATCTGGTAAAACGCTACGCCTGCCACTGAGGTTATGAAGGTCCCCATCAGGGCGGGACCCGCCACTGTATAAACCGGCAATCCGAACAACGTTACAAAAAACGGGGCGATGATGGAGCCGCCGCCGATACCGTAAATGCCGCCCAGGATGCCGACGATGAAGCTAAGAATGAAAATACCCCAGAAGGATACGTCAAAGGTTTCATCATAGAAGGTGTAACCCAGCCGCTTTAAATTGAAGTGGGTCACTTTCACCTTTTTAAAAGCCGTTGGACCGGCTATCTGTGGATCAGTTGCCTTTGATTGATGCCGGTGTACTGTCTTTTGAAATTGTTGTTCACTGCTATCCTTGTTGGAATTACCTGGATTTTTATTCAACAGATCCCGCACCATTCTGAGCCCGATATAAAACAAGACCATAGCGGCAAACAATTTAAAATGCATCGGGTTTGGAAGGTACGCCACACGGACAAAGGCACCTATGAACACACCCGGCAGAGTGCCGGCCACAACAACCCATGTAAGTGGCCACACCATCCTGCCTTCTTTGCAATATCGGTAAACACCACTTGGGATGGCTATAATGTTATACACTTGATTGGTGGCGCTGACGGAAGGATTTGTGTATCCAAGAAATGACATTTGGAATGGTAGCAGAAGGAAAGCACCGGATACGCCTCCCATGGATGTAAAAAATGAAATCACAAATGCCACTAGGGGTGGAATCCAAAGGGCAACTTCAATTCCCGCAGTATGAAAAAGCACCTTCACCTCCAATTATAAAATATTTTCTAACCAAGCCCCCAGCTTATATCAGCTATTGATCAGCGTGACCATGTTATCGACCCATTGCATTTTCGCCCTTTGGAGGGTTGGGAGCGGATGAAAATACCTGTTCAGGGTCTGGGGCTTCAAAAGCCCGGTACAGCCCGGCATGCCGGAAACCTTGGCCAGACATCTTTCAATGAGCGGCTCCAGGTCGGGGCTGACACCCCAGGCGAAGACAATGGGCGCCCGGGATTTGCGTTTCAGTTTACAGATCCGTTCCCCCCCCCGCTCATCGGAAAACAGGGAGTGGGCTTTAAAACCGGTTCTATCCTCAATATCCCGATACTGGACTGCAAAGTCACCGCCTCTGGGATTTCTCAAATCCGAGAGGTTCAGCACCCTGACATGGGACCAGGAACAGTAATGCATGAGTCTCATGACCTGATATTGTGTGGTATCCGGCATTGTCGATACGAGGGAAACGTTCAGATCTGCCGCCTGTTTTTCGGAAATGACATGCTCCACCGCTTCCAAAGGACGGGAGGAACCCGGATTCATCATAATAAAAACAGCATCCGCCGCCTTTTTTGACAACAAATTGATATCAGGGGGTGTATGGGTCTTGGCCGCAATTTCAAGCACGCTCCGACACTCAATCCGTTCTCCAGAAGAAAGGTCCACGGAATAGAAATGACCGAACACCCCAAAGCTTTTTTTAAGCATCTTTGCGGGTAAGAATTCAAGCAATCGGGAGACTCCTCAGGGGTAAACTGCAGCCATTGATGGTGTTAATTAATACTTCCTGTCAATGGCGCAATACCAATATTTTCACCCGGTGTAAAGCAAATATCCCATCGCTTCTCCGGAAGAAGCGGCATTAGCTGCTGCGGCGAAGGGCATAGACCACCACCGCCCTTAGCACCCGTTCCCTCAGGCATCTGGGAAAATCCAGTTTCATGCGTTTCAATAAAGGGGCAATGGGCAGGGGCGGACGTGAAAAAAACTGGCCGATAATACCGGCAATGGTTCTGACACGGTGGGTTGTAACGTTCTCTTTCAAAAGCTTTAATGCCTTGGCCAGGGTGACTTCCTCCTGGGTATAATCCGTACCAAAGGGGAAATTTAAAAAATATCCCTGGGCTTTAAAGGGGGACAAAAGATTTCGGATACGCTCCGGTGTATTCTGGCGGCAGGTTTCGGGAATCTCATAGGTTGTTTCGATTTTTCCCGAGCGCTTGGCCTGCTCCAGCAAGTCCTTCTGGAAACGGGAGTCACTGATTTCCAGCAGGGCGGCAATGACATCCCGGTCGCATTTGCCCCGGAGATCGGCGATGCCGTATTCGGTAACCACAATATCCCGCAAATGCCGAGGGATCGTGGTATGGCCATAGTTAAACACAATATTGGAGGATACTTTGCCCTTGGACTTTTTGGTACTCCGAATCATCATGATCAGCCGGCCGTCGG
>JAHIVS010000036.1 GCA_018816605.1 Pseudomonadota bacterium | reverse complement strand
CATGAAGCTTGCCATTGAAAATCCGGGGGGCCAGTCCGACATCCTGAAAAATGCGCAAGCCCTTGCCATCAAGCTCAAGGGGGATTTTTTATATGGGGCACCGGCCTCGGGAAGCCGGGCCGATGCCATGGTCCATGTCAAAGCGGCCCGGGAATTGTTCAGGGAAAATCTGCCCGGATATGAGTTCGGGGATATAAAAAATCTGTTGAATCTTTCTTTTCCCATCGACCAGATTGTTCTGGACGAAAAGGGAGAAGGCCAGCTTAACGTGGAAAATCAATGGAAGGAGCTCCTTTCTCCCCACTGGGTGACAGCCAACGTAAGCCTCTATGATTCCGGACAAAGGCCGGTGGTTCGGAACAAATCCTGGCAGGTCTGGCCGGCAGAAGTGCTGGTGGGGATCAGGAACCTTGCCAAAGACAAAGAAATCAAAGCTGACAGCCAGGCCCGTTTTGAAGTGATCTGTGTGGATGCCGGCGGCAAACGGATTGCGGCAAAGGGCTTAAAGGCAACCCTGATCCGGGAGCACCGGGAATATTATTGGGAATTTAAAAACAATGCCTGGCAATGGGGATCCACCCGCCAGTTTTATCCCGTGGATCAATTTTCCCTGGATATACCTGAAAACAAGAGTGTCGTGGTGGATGTCCCGGTCAAATGGGGCGGGTATCGGTTGGAGATTGTCAATCCTGGAACGGGCCTTACCACAGGGGTTGAGATCTGGGCCGGGTGGCGGCCGGATCCAGGCCAGGAAACCGAAATGAACCGGCCGGACAGGGTGGATCTTTTGTTGGACAAAAAATCCTATGGACCGGGCGACACGGTGGCGGTCACGGTGAAAGCCCCGGAAGGCGGTTCCGGCTATCTGTTTGTGGAATCTGACACCAACGAGCTTACCCTGCCTGTGACCCTTCCCCCCGAGGGAAAAACCATAGAGATCTTCCTTGATCCGTCCTGGCTGCGCCATGACCTCTACCTGTCCGCCCTGATTGTCAGGCCCGGTGAAAGCCGGACCGGCAACCTTCCCAAACGGTCCGTGGGCCTGGTTCATTTGCCCCTGGACAGGACCAGCCGGCACCTGGGTGTGGCAATTGACGTCCCTAAAAAGATTGCGCCCAACCGCAGGGTGGCCATCCCGGTGAGCGTCCAGAATTTTGACGGGACAATTCCCGATCAGGCCTGGGTGACCCTGGCGGCCGTGGATCTGGGAATTCTCAATTTGACCGGGTTTCAGACCCCGTCCCCCTTTGATCATTTTTTCCAGGCCCGCCGGTATGCACCCCAGATCCATGACCTTTACCAGAAATTGATTGAAACCAATGCAGGGGCCTATGCAAAGCAGCGGTTCGGCGGAGATGCCCCCGTCCTTTCCCGGGGTGGGGACAGGCCTTCCACGGATGTGCAGATTGTCGCCCTTCACCGTCAGGCCGTAAGGGCGGATGCCCAGGGAACGGCAGCCTTTTTTCTGGATATTCCGGATTTTAACGGGAGCCTTAGACTTATGGCCATTGCCCATACGGACCATGCCTTTGGATCTGCGGACCAGGAGCTTGTTGTCGCGTCCCCCCTTGTCACCCAGCTGACCATGCCCCGGTTTTTGTCCATGGGGGATACAAGCCAGGTGGCCCTGGATGTCCACAATCTGACAAAAATCCGTCAGGAATTGAATGTTTTCCTGGACGCAGGTTCGCCCATAAAAATTTTGGGGGAAAAACACCACCGGATACGGCTTGAGCCCAATGGAAAAACCGTTATTCTGGTACCCGTATCTGCAGAACAAAAATTGGGAAGGGCCGCGATCACCTGCACCATCCAAGGCCTGCTGAAGGACGGGGAAGACCGGAAAATGGAAAGAACCTGGTTCCTTGAGACCCGGCCGGCCTTTCCCCCGGAAACCCATGTCTGGCAAAAGGTATTGCCCCCGGGGCAGTCTTTCCGGATTGAGGCGTCTCAAATGGCGCCCCTGGTGGGAGAAACCATGAAAATTGCGGCGGCCATTGATTCAGCACCTCCCATTAATGTGTCCGATCATGTGAGCCAGCTGGACGCCTATCCCTATGGGTGCCTGGAACAGACCCTGAGCGGGCTTTTCCCCCATGTGCTGCTCAGTTCGGCTGATTTTGCAGCCCTGGGCCTTGGGACCGGCACGGACCGGGATAAGGCTGAAAAAATCAGGCTGGGTATCCAGCGGCTGGTGGAAAAACAGAAATCCAGCGGGGGTTTTGGTCTGTGGGACAGTAAAGGGCCGGAAGCGGCCTGGCTGACCGCCTATGCCGTTCATTTTTTTATCACTGCGGCGGATGCCGGGTATGAGATACCCCGGACATCGGTGAATCGGGCAATGGAACGATTGCTGGTCTATGTGAGACGGCCCGAGAGCATCCCCCATGACGCCTACTTGCAAAAGGAGACCTATCGTGCAGCCGTACGGGCCTATGCAGCCTTTGTCCTGGCCCGGGGTCATTCACTTGGCCTGGGAGATGCCAGGTCTGTGTACCAATATGTGCTCAAACACGGAAAAGGCGCCCTGGGATTTGTCCAGGCAGGGGTTGCCCTTTCCCTTGCAGGAGACAGGCACCTGGCTGTGGAGGCCTTTGACCAGGCCATCAAAACCAGAAGGGATGCCAACGCCTATTACGGAGATTATGGGTCTGATATCCGGGATTTTGCAGCCGCCTATTATTTTATGTCCACCTATTTCCCGGAGTATCGGAAAGCCGCCCTGTTCCTCTTTGAGCTGGATGTCCGGCTGGCAGGTGAAAAGTGGCTGAGCACCCAGGAGAGGAACAGCCTGGTCATGGCCGGTTCAGCCCGGATCAAGGCCAAGGGCGACCCCTGGAAGGCAAGGATTGTGGCCGGTGCCCAGACAACAGATCTCGCCCATGACCGGTCCAGGCAATTGGTTTTTGCCGGGGGCATGACGGGTAAAACTTTTGAAATCTTCAATTCAGGGCCGACGGATCTGTTTGTCCATGCAGTCATGTCCGGGTATCCGCTCCAAAAACCAGGGCCGGTAAGCAACGGGGTGAGTGTCACCCGGCAATATCTGGATTTCACGGGAAAACCTTTGGACAAGACCGATTTCAAATCAGGGGACAGGATTCTGGTGGAACTGACGCTCAGGGCCGAGGAACGCATGCCCCATTGCCTTTTGGTCGACATGCTGCCCGCAGGCATTGAACTGGAAGACCCGGGCCTTTCCGGCAGTAACGGTATCGATCATATCCTGGTGGACAAAAAATCCGTTTCCGAGTGGCAGAAGGCATATGTCATCCTTCACACAGAGTATCGGGACGACCGGTTTGTGGCTGCCCTGGATGTCCGGGAAAAGCAGAATATCCGGGTTTTTTATTCGGCCCGGGTGGTGAGCCCCGGAAGTTTTAGGGTGCCGCCCCCATTGGCTGAAGAGATGGTTCGCCCCCATATCCGGGGGGTTGGGAAATCCCCGGACCTGATGAGGATTACGGTTCCCTGATATGACGCAAGGCCTGTTTGCCCGAAAAAAAGGTCTGGTTTTCCTTTTACCGGCCGGTGGTGTTTTTTTCGCACTCCTGGTCTTGTTAACCCTGGACCGGGCCTTTCCTTTGAAGCTTTCCCACCGGCCGGCGGCAACCCTGGTTGCCGCATCCGACGGTACCCCCCTGAGGGCATTTGCCGATGATGCCGGGGTGTGGCGCTATCCAGTGGGAACGGATCAGGTGTCTTCCCTGTATTTGCAGGCCCTTCTGACCTACGAGGATCGCTTTTTCTATTACCATCCCGGGGTGAATCCCTTGTCAATGGTCCGGGCCCTGTGGCAGAATTTAACCCAGGGCCGGGTGGTCTCGGGCGGATCCACTTTGACCATGCAGACTGCCCGGATTCTATACCCCAATGCCCGTACCCTGGGGGGAAAGTTAGGCCAGGTTTTCCGGGCATTTCAATTGGAGTTCCATTATACCAAGAACGAAATTTTGGGTTTCTATCTGACGTATGCCCCCTTTGGCGCCAATATTGAAGGGGTAAGAACCGCTTCCCATTCCTGGCTGGGAAAAAATCCCATGGAGTTAACCCATGCCGAGGCCGCTCTTTTGGCAGTCCTTCCCCAGGCTCCCAGCAGGTTCCGGCCGGACCGCCATCCGGACCGGGCAAGAAGAGCCAGAAACAAGGTGCTGGATCGGCTGGCCCGGTACAAGGTCTGGTCCGAACAGGTGGCTGGGGCTGCACGCCAGGAACCCGTGGTGGCCTTTCGGTTCCAATCCCCCCTCGTGGCCCCCCTTGCATCCCGGCGGCTTCGGTCTGAGTCCCCGGCAACGGCCTTGATCCGGTCATGTCTGGACTATGATTTCCAGGTCCATGTGGCAGATCTCCTGGGATCCTATATCACCTCCCTGCCGGAAGAACAATCCGGGGCCGTGCTTGTGGTAAACCACAAAACCATGGCCGTGGCTGCCTATGCCGGGTCTGCAGATTTTTCAAGCCAGAAGCGGAAAGGGCATGTGGATATGGTACAGGCACTGCGGTCACCCGGGTCTGCCTTAAAACCTTTCCTTTACGGGCTGGCCATTGACGAGGGACTGATCCATTCCCATTCTCTGCTTCTGGACACCCCCCGGTACGGCAATGCCTATGACCCGGGTAATTTTTCCGGGGGATTTGCAGGCCCTGTGACGGTGGCCGAGGCCTTGCAGAATTCTTTGAATATCCCGGCGGTTCAGGTGCTGGAGGCCTATGGTCCCCAGCAGTTCCATGACCGCTTAAAGCATGCCGGCGCCCGGCTGAAGCTTCCGGGCACCCCCAATCCGAGCATGATCCTGGGGGGCGTGGGAACAAACCTGGAATCCCTGGTTACCCTGTATACCGCCCTTGCAAGGGATGGCCAGGCTGCCAGGCCGAGGCTGAAACAGACAGACCCGGTTCAGGAACGCTATCTCATGAGTCCCGGTGCCGCTTATATCATCCGCCGGATTCTGTCCCGGCCCCTGCCGGGCCAGGAAGGGATCAGCCGGCTTTCAGGCGGTTATTCCGCGGCCTGGAAAACCGGTACCAGCTATGGGTTCAGGGATGCCTGGGCCATGGGGATAAAAGGGGATTTTGTGGCAGGGGTCTGGGTGGGACGGCCGGACGGATCCCCGTCACCGGGCCAGTATGGAGCGATAACGGCCGTCCCCCTTCTGGGCCGGGTACTCGAAAGTCTGCCCATGTCCGGGGCTGGTAACGGATCGGGCCCGTGCCCTATGCCGGAAACAATTGAACAGCAAACGATTTGCTGGCCCTCGGGGATCTCGGAAAGCCAGATGCCCGGTTCCTGTATGGTGCGTCACAGGGCATGGATACTCGACCATCAGATTCCCCCCACCCTGACGCAACCGCTAGGGGAGGGGTCTTCGAAAGCGTTCTCCCTGGTGCAGACTTTCTGGGTGGATCCGGCGGGAAACCGCGCCGGGCCTTTGTGCGGGGGAATTAAAAAAGTGTCCCTTGCCCTGTGGCCAAGGGCGGCTGAGCCCTGGCTCCCGGCAAAATGGCGGCAAAACCGTCGTATCCCCCCGGCATCCGACCAATGCACGGATCTGGCACCCCTGACAGATAGTGGTCTCCAGATTGTCTCCATCTTTGACAACAGCCTGTTGACCCGTCCGCCGGGACACGAGAAAGCGCCCATGATTCCCTTGCGCACCCTGGGCGGGCAGGGGCGTCACTACTGGTTTCTAAATGCAAGGCCCCTGGACAATATGGACAAAAAAAATCAGGCCAATGAAAAATTCATGCCATTGCCGGAACCCGGCACCTACCAGTTGGCTGTGATGGACGAAGCGGGCAACAGCGATATGAAGACTTTTCGGGTGATTGAAACCGGGCCTGGTGTTTTTATCCCTTGATATTTGGCCGGAACTCGTATTATACCCAGACAAGGTGATATCATAAACGATATATGGCATTAAGGGGCATGGAATGGAGATATGGGTGGATGCAGATGCATGCCCTGTGGTGATCAAAGAAATTTTATACCGGGCTGCCGACAGAACCCGTACAAGGGTAACACTTGTGGCCAACCAATCCCTTAAAATACCCACCTCCCCTTATATCCGAGTCCTCCGGGTGGGGTCTGGTTTTGATGTGGCAGACCATGAGATCGTAAAACAGGTGAAAGAAGGGGATCTGGTGATCACAAGTGACATCCCTTTGGCAGCAGAAGTCATAGGGAAAGGGGCGTTTGCCCTTAATCCCCGGGGGGAGCTTTATTCAACGGAGAATATTACCTCCCGTTTATATGTAAGGGACCTAATGGCGTCTTTCAGGGCAACCGGAATCGAAACCCAAGGTCCTTTACCCATGACTCAAAAGGATCGACAAGTTTTTGCCAATACCCTGCACAAATTATTGCCATGATCTTGACCCTGATAAAGACCAATGGGGTATAAAAGGATGATTCCATGATAAAACTGCGTGCGTGGATCTGTGCTTTTCTCTTCTGGCTGGTGGTGTTTTTCAATATGGAGCGGCTGGCAGAACAGGTGAATATGGCAAGTTTTGTGTATATTTATATCCCCCTGATCGCTGTTCTGGTTTTGTTTTTACCCAAAATTCTGGACCTGATATCGGAAAAACTGCTTATTCTGATCCTGGTGATATTGTTTTTCATGCAGAAACTGGCACTGGGCTATCTGATTTTCGATCGGAACCTGCCCATTACCATCATGGAAATCTGCTGCATTGGAATTACCTATTATTTTGCCAGGACCATCGGAAAAATGGTGGCCGATTTTGAAGAGGCCATTGCCAGTCTGACATTTCAGCAGATAGGCCTGGCGCCGCGACTCTATGATACCACGGATACGGAAGATCTTTACAGGGAGGTGAAACGGTGCCGGCGGTTTCAGCATCCTTTGTCCCTGATGATTGTCCGGTCCCGCCCCATTGATTCGGACAGCCGGACACCCAATAAATTGCTCAAAGAGATGCTGGGCTCTTTTTCAACCCGCTACGCCCAGGCCCGGCTTGCAAAAATGTACTCGGACAAACTCAGGGATACAGACCTTGTGGTGTTAAAGAAAGATGAGCTGGTGGTGGTGCTTCCCGAAACCACCAGTGAAAATGCCCAGAAGCTGTTGAACAATCTGCGGGAACGGGCAAAGGAAGAACTGGACCTGGAATTGTTCTGCGGTCTTTCTTCTTTTCCCGACCATTCGGTCACCCTGGGCGGCCTGCTTGAATATGCCGGCAGTGACCTTGAACAGGACCTGGCCGCACAAAAAGGAAGATAAATGACGGAATCCTCATCCCTTAAAAAGGGAAGAATCCTGGTGGTTGAAGATGACCGGTTTCAGATGGCGCTTATCCAGCGGCTGGTCCGGTCCGAAGGCTATAGCGTCAGGGGCGTGGACAGCGGTGAAGCTGCCATTGAGATGATAGCCCGGTGGTATCCTTCCATTGTGCTCCTGGACATCCATCTGCCCGGTCTTAACGGACTTGAGACTCTGCGGCAGATCCGTCAGATGGATCGGATGCTTTATCTGCCCATTTTGCTGGTAACGGCAGAGTCTTCCATTGCTGAAAAGCGGAAGGGGTTTGAGGCCGGGGCAGACGACTTTATTGTGAAACCCTATAACAGGGAAGAATTCCTCCTGCGGATCAATGCCCATCTGCGTCGGTATCGGCAGTCCTCAGAGGCAGACCGGCATATCCCCGAGGAAGGGGTCCGGATTCCCCTTGCGATCGGCCGCTCCAAAAGCGGTCTGTTTAAAAAGGGATTCCGTTTGTCCAAGCGCTTGTTTGATTTGAGTGCCTGTCTTTTAACCCTGCCCCTTACCCTGCCCATCCTTTTTGCCATTGCCGTTGCCATTCGACTGGACGCAAGGGGGCCGGCCCTGTTCACCCAGGAGAGAACCGGCAAGAACGGCCGGCGGTTTAAGATGTTCAAATTCAGGACCATGGTGGAAAATGCCGAAGAATTGAAAACAACTTATGCCCATTTGAATGAACTGACCTGGCCGGACTTTAAGATAGAGAACGACCCAAGGATAACCCGGGTGGGCCGGTTTCTGCGGAAATCCAGCCTGGATGAACTGCCCCAGCTGTTCAATATCATTCTGGGCGAGATGAGCCTTGTGGGACCGCGGCCCACTTCTTTTACGGCAGACACCTACAAGTTGTGGCAGACCGAACGACTGGAAGTCCGGCCGGGGCTGACGGGTCTCTGGCAGGTGAGCGGCCGGAGCCATGTGGATTTTGTGGAGCGGGTGGAGCTGGATATTGAATATATTGAACGCCAGAGCTGGCATCTGGACCTTAAAATACTTTGGCAAACCCTTACGGCGGTGGTTCAGGCCAGGGGGGCAAGTTGAGCCCGTTCCAGTGCTGGGACAGGAGGGGAGGAATTCATACCGGTTGACCATTTTCAGGAATTCGTATAGGTTGATTTTTCAGAGTTAGTCTTCAAGCCAGGTGGAAAGCAGATGAAAACAATAAATATATCCAAGGCAAAACCCGGAATGGTGCTTGGCCGGGAAGTGGTGAACAGGGACGGTCGCCGTTTGTTCGATGCCGGGATTGTTTTATCTGAAAAAATGATCAGGACCTTGAAAATGTGGGGCATTCTTGAGGTGACGATTCCAACGGACACCATTCCGGAAGATCTCCCCCCCCCGAACGCGCCTCCTGGCCGAACCCGTTTAGACAACGGGAAAAAAAAAGCGGTTCTGGCCCACCATTTCCGCCACAACGACCTGGAAAATTCTGTGATAAAAGACATTTATGCGCTCTCTTTTGAACGGATTGAAACCTGTCCGGAAGTCTTGAGCTTTCTTCAGGAGCCCTCCAAAAAGGGGCCTGGAAAGTCGGATGTCCATGACCCGTATCCGGTGAATGGCATCCATTCCCTTTTGGCCGATGAGATCAAATTGCCCGCCCTGCCCACCATTTTTTCCCAGATCAATGCAGCCATAAAGAACCCCAGTTGCTCCGGAAAAGATATTGCGGAGATTGTCAGCAAGGATACCAGTCTCAGCGCTACCATTCTGAAAATTGTCAATTCCGCCTATTATGGATTCGATGAGCCGGTAGAATCCCTGGCCTACGCGGCCATGGTCCTGGGCAGCCAGCAGGTTTGTTCCCTGGCTCTGGGAATTACGGTGATTAATTATTTCAAGGGGCTTCCGGGAAATCGTATCAATATGCAGTCTTTTTGGCGTCATAGTGTGGCCTGCGGCATTACGGCCCAGATCCTGGCATCCCATGTGGAAAAGGTGAACAAGGAGCGGGTTTTTATTGGCGGACTGCTCCATGATATCGGGCAATTGGTATTTCTCTGCTATTATCCGGGAACAGCCGGAATTGCCTTTGGGCAGGCAGAAAAACTGGGTCTTTTCCCCCACCAGGTGGAACCCAGGTATTTTGGAATGACCCACGCCGTTTTTGGCAGTTTAATGGCAGACAAATGGAATTTTTCGGCCCATATTTCGGCCCAGATCCGTCATCACCATGATGATTTTAAAGAGAAGCCGCCCAGGGAAATCGCCATTGTTTATGTTTCAAACTGGCTGGTCAATGCGGTGGGTATCGGATCATCCTCCAGGTATAATCTTCCCCGGCTGAACATGAATGCCTGGCAGGCCCTGGGGATTACCCACCGTGTTCTGGAGCCGGTTATTCGTCAGCTGGACCGACAGCTGGTGGAGGCGATCAAGTTTTTTTATGAATGACCGGCCTGAAATGGATATGAGCCGGCGCCTGGACTATCTGGAGCAGTCCAACCGGTTTAAAATGAAGGCCCTTACCCTGATCCGGGAACTGGGGGAGTTTCATTCTAGCATTAATCAACTGGAAACTCCGGATATTATTTTGGAAAAAACCCGGGACCAGGTTTCAAAACTGATTCAATTTAAATCCATGGCCTTTTTTCTGATCGACGAAAAAACATCTGAGTTTCACCTTTCCCTCTGCTGTCCTGAAATCGACAGGCAGGGCATTGAATCGGAATTGGAGTGTTTTATAGAGGATGGTACCTTTTCCAGGGCAGTGGTGGAAAAAATTCCCATCACCGCCTATGCCCGGGATTTCAAGGATCAGTTCCTGCTCCATGTACTGACAACGGTGTCCCGGGTCAGGGGCATGTTTGTGGGGGTTCTGGAGCAAAAAGCAAAACATGTCCAGGAAGCCTCTTTTGAACTTTTTTCCATTGTCATGACCCATTGCGCCAATGGGTTGGAGAGTTTTGAACTCTACCGGCAACTCAAATCCGTAAACAGGGATCTGGAGCAAAAAGTCACCCAATTGTCTGTTTCCGGGGCCTGTCTGAAAAAGGAAGTAAAAGACCATAAAAAAACAATGATTGCCCTGGGCATAAGTGAAGCACAATATCGCCAGCTGTCTGAAACAGCCCATGAGGTGATACTGACCCTATCCCCCCAGGGGAAGATTCTTTATGTCAATGGGTCCGGGTTGCGGCTCAGTCGGTATTCACAAAAGCAGTTTCTCAAAAAGGACCCTGGTTCTCTTTTTCAGGATTTTGAGAAGATCCGGCACCAGGCAAAAAACGGAAGAACAGAGAATCACTATACCTTTCTGACGGACAGGACCGGCCGGAAAATCCCTTTGGAGATCTCCATTGTCCCCTTAAAGGAAAGTGATTCCAAGACAGGCCTGCTGATTGTGGGGCGGGATATTTCTGAACGGATACGGGCGGAAAAAGAGCGGAAAACCCTTGAAAGCAAATTGTGGCAGGCACGGAAAATGGAATCCATCGGCCTGCTGGCAGGCGGCACGGCCCATGATTTTAACAATCTGCTCACCATTATCATCAACTATACGGACTTGTGTTTCCATGGCCTTCCCCCGGGGCATGCCATACTTCCGAATCTTGAAAAAATTGAGACCGCTTCCAGGCGGGCAGTGGACCTTGCCAAAAAATTGTATACCATCGGCCGGGAGGATCGTCATGAGACCCATTTGGTCAATCTTGCCGGCGTGATTGAAGAAACCCTCGGGCTGCTGAAAGATTCCCTGGGGAAAGGCATCACCCTTACTGCCAGCCTCCGGGAGATGAAATTGATGGTGATGGCGGAAGAGACCCGGATTCAGCAGGTATTAATGAATTTGATCACCAATGCCGCCCATGCCATGGAAAAAGGGGACATACGGGTATGCGCAGAAAAGATTCTCCTGGAAAAAAGCCTGGACCAGGCGGTCCTGGGGATTGATCCGGGTCCCTGTATCCGGATGTCGGTGACAGATACGGGCCCGGGCATAGATCCTGGGATACTTCCCCAGGTGTTTGATCCCTATTTTTCAACCAAGAAAGGGGGGGGGAATGCGGGGCTCGGCCTTTCCGTTGTTTTCGGGATTGTGAAAAATTATAAGGGCGCCATCGACCTTAAGTCCGTCAAAGGCCGGGGCACCACCTTCCATATCTATCTGCCCGAAGCCCTTTAATAAATCCTTTTGCCAGAAGGAGAAGGCTTTTTTTATCTGAACAGATCCATGAGTGCCTTTAAGGGGGAAAGGTCCAGAACGTCCATGTCAATGGGGATATACACATGGTCAACCCTTTTTTTTGGGATTGCCCGGACCCCTGCCATTGGGGAAACAGGAGGCTCAGGTGGAAGGGGTGATGGATTTCCACGGATTTCCTCCATAAGTTTGGAAAATTAGCGGTTATGCCCTTGGATATTCATTCGGTACAAGGGATCTCCGATGAGCACCATTTTCCAGGACAGGAAGGGCAGGCTGACCATATAGGATTCTGCCAGGGTCAGATAGCCTTCCGTGAGAAAATTGAAAAAGATTTCCGGTACGGGAAATGCCTGGATATAAGGTTCGTCCACAGGTCCGATGGTAGCGGCAATGCCCTTGTCCAGCATTTTTTTACACCAGACCTGGCTGTTTTCATCTTTCAGGGTGCTGGCTTCACTGCTGGCAATATGATATCCCACCGATCCCTTGACCCATTGAAAGGCGTCAATATAGTGGCCAAGGCTGTACCAGCCGCAGTACAATGCGGCATTCGGGCAGTCCCCGGGCCGGAACAGGTTCTGGGTATCGTTCAGGACAACGGGCAGAATTTTTTTTTGGGAATGAAACCGGGCGGTTCGGTGGAGGGACTGGTCGTAAAATGCATACCCGGAACTAGTTTTGTCCTGGGTCTCCTTCCACCGGGCATCAAAATAGCCCGTTCCCTGTATCCCTTGTTTTTCCGCTGAAATGCTGTCGTCAATGATCCGCCTGACGATTTTTCCTGAGGCCGCATCCAGGCGGCTGGTCATCATGACCAGCTTTTTGGAGATTTTGGGCGTCTGGTCCTTGAACCCCAGGTAAAAGGGATTGGGTTGCCATCCGCTCAGTTCATAGGTGCCGAGCTTGACAAGGCTAAGCTCCGAGTCAAAGGATGCGCCCGAATCCGTTTGCCGGGTCGTTTCTTTTGTTTCCCCGGCCAAATTTTTGGCTCCATCGATTTTCAGGGGAACACCCAACAGGGTCACCATGGCCCGGATCTGGGGGTTTTTTTCAAGAAATCTGCGGATGGGGGGAACCGCTTTGGTTTCGTATTCCTCCCGGGTGCAGGTTTCCTTGTCCGTCATCCACACCGTAATCAGGTTTTGGAGGGGGATACGGCGCTGTTCCATGTAATATTTTGCCAGCCCCAGGCTTTTTGCCGCGTTCCTATTGGCAATGACCAGAACTTCCCTGGGTGCCAGGGCGTATGTGGCCTGGGGAAAAAACAGGCAAGCCAGACACAGGATTATGATCCGGGCCGGCAGAGGTCTCATGGCAGAAGGGACAGCGCTCTGCTGATGATCCGCAAACCGTCCAGGGTCAGGGATTGGTCAACGGATTCAATGGCCAGGGAAACACCCGCAATGAGGGGGGCCAGGCCGCCGGTGGCAACGATTTTGGGGGTGGTCTTCATTTCTGTTTTCATCCGGGCCACCATGCCGTCCACCATGGCGGCATTCCCATAGATGATGCCGGATTTGATGCTTTCAATGGTGTCGTTTCCGATTACATGTTCCGGAGCTTTGAATATTTCCACCCGTGGAAGCCGGGAGGCTCTCTGGAAGAGGGCTTCGGATGAAATCATCACACCGGGGCAGATGGCGCCTCCCAGGTATTCTCCTTTGCCCGAAATGGCGTCAAAGGTGGTGGCCGTTCCAAAATCAATGATGATCAGTGCGCATTTGTATTTGTCATAGGCTGCCACGGCATTGACAATCCGATCTGCCCCCACTTCATTGGGATTTGAGTACAGGATGGGCATCAGCGTCTTTACCGATGCAGGGTTGATCCACAGGGGGGTCAGCTTCAGGTAGCGCTCGCAGAAATCATTTAAAATACGGACGGAAGACGGTACCACAGAGGAAATAACGGTTTGGGTGATACTGGCCGTATCAATCCCCCTGTCTGAAAAAAGGGCATTGGCCAGCACATTAAATTCATCTGCCGTATTGTCCCGGACCGTACGGATTCGCCAGTCTTCCTTGAGCGTATCCCTGTCATACACACCCAGAACCGTATTGGTATTTCCCACATCAATAACCAAAAGCATTTTGTTTCTCCTCTATTCAATGGTAACGATAAAAACTTTCGGGGCCGCTCCTGTCATTACCAGGTCTGCGGGTATGTTTACATAGGCGTGCCGGGCATAGACCCCGGTGGTAAGACCCTTAAGGTCAATAAAGGCATACACCTGATCCAGAATGGATTTATTGCCCAGTCTGTCAAAGGTGCCTTTTATTTCTATGGTGATCTCAGCAGGCTCGATCTTTATTTTAGAGGTGGTGTTCCACACCTGGATGGGAATATCGGCCATGGTTTTGGTTACCATTAGCTGCTGGATGGGGACGGTCACGGTGAACATGGCATGGCTGGCAGAATAGAGCAAGGGCTGTTCAAGGTCCAGGGGAAGGTTCTTTTTAAAACTTTCCACGGCCCCGGTCAGATCAACCGGTTTTGTTTTCAGTTCATCAATTTCCAAAATATGGGATTGGGCACCGGTCAGTTCGACATAGGCCGGGTCACAGGCCGGTTCCAGGGCCAGATTTCCCTGGGCGGGTTCCCCGATATAGGGCACGCTGATCTTAAAGACCCGGGTAATTTTTCTTTCAAGGCTGACGTTCAGAAAAGAAGGGGTGATATCCAGAATTTTAATGGCCGGATCAAGGGCGATGCGGGTTTTGTCCACAGGCAGTACGTAGGTACCTGGCTCGATGGAGTCTGAATCTCCTGCCGGGTCAAATTCCAGATCCGTATATAGGTCTGCCGGGTATAGGATGGTCTGGCGGTTGATTTGCTCTAGGAGGCGGGGATCGGCCAGAATTCTGATTTGAATCTTATCGGTGTGGCGGTAGGTTAATACCATGTCTTCGGGGATATTGGAAAAATCGACCGGTAAAAGAAGGTCTGTTTCAACCGGCTCAAGGGTGCATCCAAAAGCCAGAAACAAAACCAAAACCAAGGCCGTGAAAAGACCGAAAATCCCGAAACCTGATTTTTGGAGATCACGCATTCCTGACAGCGTCAAGAATACGGGTAAAAGGCAGGATGTGCGCTACATCATGGACCCTGACAATGTGGGCACCATTCAAGATGGAAGCGGCAACCGCAGCCAGGGTTCCATATTCTGTCTTGATATTGTCCGGGCCGATGGGCGCTTTTTCCGCTTTGCCCAGAATCGCCTGGATAAAGGATTTTCTGGAAGGTCCCATTAAAATCGGAAATCCAAGATTGCATATTTGTTTCAAATGACGGATGAGCACCAGGTTGTGTTCAACGGTTTTACCGAACCCAATGCCCGGATCCAGAATGATCTTTTCCCGGGCGATTCCTTTTTTTATGGCAAATTTGGCTCTTTTGTCCAGATAGGCGGTTATCTCATGCATGAGGTCATCATAGCTAGGATTGACCTGCATGGTAGAAGGGGTCCCCTTCATGTGCATGAGCACGCAGGGCAGGTTTCGTTCGGCCGCAAGATCGGCCATGGCCGGATCTTTTTCAAGGGCAGATATATCATTTATGATGGTGGCCCCGGCATCCAGAGCTGCCCGTGCCACCGCTGATTTCACCGTGTCAATGGAAATGGGGATTTCTATCTCCCGGGCGAGGATCTCAATCACCGGGACAACCCGGTCCATTTCCTCCTGTTCAGACACGGGGTCTGCAAAAGGCCGGGAGGATTCTCCTCCGATGTCCAGAATATGGGCACCGGCCGCAGCCAGGCTGCGACCCTGGACGATGGCCGCTTCAAGGGTATGGAACCTGCCACCGTCGGAAAAGGAATCCGGGGTGGCGTTCAGGATGCCCATTATACAGGTGCGAGATCCCAGTTCCAGACGAAATCTGTCAAACTCAAGGGTGTAATCCACCATGGGGGTTTCCCTATTCTTTGTCTTTGTCCGGGTGGTCTTTCTCCGGGGTCTCTTCGGCCGAATCTGCGACACTCTCTTCAGCGGTCTCATCCACCGTGGTTTTTTCCGGGTCCTCGGACACAATTTCAGGCGAAAATTTGACGTTTTTTCGGCCGAAAAAATCAAAATCTGGCCGTATCCGGGCAATGAGATCATCCAGTTCCGACCCCAACACGGTTTCTTTTTCAATGAGCAGCTCCGTAAGGGCATGGAGGAGGTCTATGTTTTCTTCCAGCACTTTTTTGGCTTTCTGGTAGGCCCTGTCGATGATCAAGGCAATTTCCGCATCAATTCTCTGGGCAGTCGACTCGGAATAGCTTTTTGCCTGGGTCATCTCCCGGCCGATGAAAATATTGTCATCGTGGTCTTCATAGGAAAGCGGGGCCAGGTTGTCGCTCATGCCGAAACTTCTGACCATGCGGTTGGCCAGTTTCGTGGCCTGCTTGATGTCATTGGAGGCACCGGTACTGATCCGCTTGAAGATAATCTCTTCAGCCACACGGCCCCCAAAGGCAATGGCCAGTTCATTTTCCAATTGATCCTTGTATTTGAAATCGCCTTCCTCGGGCAAAAACCAGGTAACACCGGCTGCCCGTCCTCTGGGAATGATGGTGATCTTGTTGACCGTATCCGTATTGGGCAGAAATCTTGCCACCAGTGCATGTCCGCCTTCATGGTAGGCCGTTGTCCTCTTTTCTTCTTCCTTGATGACCTTGGATTTTCTTTCAAGGCCCATATAGACCTTGTCCTTGGAATCTTCGAAATCCCGCATGGTCAGTTTTTCATGGTTCCGTTTGGCTGCCAGGAGGGCGGCCTCATTGACCAGGTTTTCAAGGTCGGCACCGGAAAAACCAGGGGTTCCCTTTGCCAGGATTGTCGGATTCACGTCATTGTCCAGGGGGGTCTTTTTCATGTGAACCCGGAGAATGCCTTCCCGGCCCTTGATATCGGGCATATCCACCACCACCTGGCGGTCAAACCGCCCTGGTCTGAGCAGCGCCGGATCCAGAACATCGGCCCGGTTGGTGGCTGCCATGAGGATAACCCCTTCATTGGACTCAAATCCGTCCATTTCCACCAAAAGCTGGTTCAAGGTCTGTTCCCGTTCATCATGCCCGCCGCCCATGCCGGCACCCCTCTGGCGGCCCACGGCATCAATCTCGTCAATGAAGATGATACAGGGCGCGTTTTTTTTGCCCTGGGCAAACAGATCCCTGACCCGGGAGGCACCAACGCCCACAAACATTTCAACAAAATCAGATCCTGAAATGGTGAAAAAGGGCACGCCGGCTTCGCCGGCAACTGCACGGGAGAGGAGGGTTTTCCCGGTACCGGGGTTGCCCACCAGCAGAACTCCCTTGGGAATCCGGCCGCCTAGGCGGGTGAACTTGTCCGGGGTTTTTAAAAACTCCACGATTTCTTCCAGTTCTTCCTTTGCTTCATCAATGCCTTCCACATTGGCAAAGGTGACTTTTTCTCCCTTGTCGTCCATGAGGCGGGCACGGCTTTTCCCGAAGGACATGGCTTTTCCCCCGCCGCCGCCACCCTGCATCTGGCGCATGAAGAAAATCCACACACCGATGAGGACAATCATGGGCAGCCAGGAGACCACAATGGACATCAGCCATGAGGATTCAGCCAGGGGTTTGGCCTTGATCGTAACCCCGCTGCTTCTCAGCGTCTGGATCAGATCCCCGTCATCCGGGGCAAAGCTTTTATATTTGCCGCCGCTGCTGTCGGTGACATACAGCTCTTTCCCCTGGATCACCACATCCTGAACCCGGCCGTTCTCCACCATTGACAGAAATTCCGAATACCCGACTTCCGTCTGTCCGACCTGCTGCTGATTGAAAATATTATATAGCATGACCATCATGAGGACAATCACCAGCCATAGGGAAATGTTTTTATAGAATTGATTCAAAGTGTTTCCTCTCTTTTTCCGTTTCTTTTATTAATCATATTGATGGAATCAATAAAACTTGAAATATATATAAACATAAAATCCGAATATACAAGAAAAAGTTTTTTAGCTTTTCCCTGTTGGTTTCTTTGTTTCATCCTGCCTGCCCGGCTTTTGGGTCTTGCCCAGTTCCCTTAACGGCAGGGTTTCTTTTTTGATGCACAACCGATTTCGGGTTTTATAAATCCGTATCTGCCCTGGCAAATCGAGGCTTTTGCCGGATTCCGAAGCGGTCATAAAGGCCAGGATGTCCCGGATATGGGCCAGGGAGATCCGTCTGAGATCCTGCTTGACCCGGAAGATGGCCTGGCGCAGGACCCGCCTGGCAAGAACCTGATGGTGCCGGGCAAGTTTCGGGATTGACAGGGCCACCATGGAGGGGGTCTGTTCGACGATACAAAGGTGAAAGGCCTGGGTTGCCTGGAGTTCCAGAAACTCGTCTTCCTGGCGGAATATCTGACTCAAGCGGTCCAGGCTGGATTTTATTTTTGGATTAAAGTCTTGTTCAAGCCGGGGGATCAGAGAATGGCGGATTTTATTTCGTAGATAGGTTTCATCTGCATTGGAGGCATCCACCACAAAGGGTTGGTTTGTTTTTTTTAAAAAAGCTAAAATTTCGGATTTGGGCGTTTGGATCAGGGGGCGGATAAACCGGTTCGACCGGACCGGGGGGATCCCGCTCAATCCCCTGGGACCGGCTCCCCGTAACAGGTTCATGAGCATAAGTTCCGCATTGTCGTCCAAGGTGTGGCCGGTGGCAATTTTGGTAAATTTGTTGGCTGCGGCAATTTTATCAAAAAAGGCATACCGGGCCTTGCGGCCGGCTTCCTCGATGGACAGACGTTCTTTTTTGGCCATGGCGTTTATCTCCAATGTCTGGCTGAAAAAGGGGAGGCGGACTTTGTCGGCAAGATCCTTAACAAAGGATTCATCCCTTAGGGACGCATCCCCCCGGAGGCCGTGGTTCAGGTGGGCAATGCCAAGGGTCAGGTCGAAGGTCTCTTTCAGGTCCAGGAGCACCTTTACCAGGGTCACAGAGTCGGGGCCGCCCGAGACGCCGACCAGGATTTTATCTTTTCTTTGGATCATGTCAAACTGAGAGATGGTTTCAAAAACCGCGTTGACAAACGGGCCCACAGCGTCCCTGGTCATGGGGCACAGGCAAACAGGGGATGGGAAGACCTGTGCATCAGCCCCGCTTTGCGGGCATAGTCGAAAAAAGTGGTGACGGCAGCACTTCCTTTGTCTCCGAGATCCCTTGAAAATTCGTTTACATAGAGCCCGATATGCTGCCGGATCACATGATCCTCCATTTCCTGGGCATATGCTTTTATATAATCATCTCCCATTGAGGGATGCAAAAAGGCATGGTCAACGGACCGGCCGATCAGGGTCTGGATTCTTTTGGCCTGGTTCGGGTCCATGGAGCGTCGGACGGCAATGCAGCCCAGGGGGATGGGAAGCCGGGTCTTGTCCTCCCACCATTGTCCAAGGTCGGCCTTCATCTCAAGGTCCATATCCTGGTATACGAACCGGCCTTCATGGATGATCACCCCGAAGTCTGCCTTTTTTCCCCTTACCGCCGGCATGATGCGTTCAAAGGGCATGGGCAGGATGATGTTCCGGGTCTGCGGGAACAGATCCTTCATATAAAACATGAACAGATGATAGGCGGTGGTGCCAAGGCCGGGCACGGCGATCACCTGTTCCTTCTTATCGGTCATGGCGCGGCAGGGCCGGGAAATGATCAGCGGGCCGCATCCTTCTCCCAGTGCAGCACCGGTCCGCAACAGGGCATATTTGTCCCCAAGATGCCCCAGGGCGGCAAAGGAAAGTTTCGAAATGTCATAGGTGCCTCTGGCCGCCTTCTGGTTAAGGGTTTCCACATCTTCCAGAACAATGTTGAACGCCATTTTTCCAGTGTCAATGAATCCTCTGGCAATGCCCTTAAAGATAAAGGTGTCGTTGGGGCAGCTGGAATAGGCCAGGTCATATGTTTTCTTTGGGGGGTTCATATCCGTAACAGTATCAAATTCATTGGCCTGTTTGCAATCCCAATTCACCCGTCTATTGGTTGGGATACGATTTTTTTGGTTTATTCGCAAGGAGAAATCAATTAAGATGGTGTTGCAGCAACGCCTGGGTCCAAAAATTGAGAAGTTTAACCGATACCATAAATTTTGCCGGGGGGCACATGCAGGGATTTTATAACCAGATTCTAAACATTGACCTGACAAGGGGATCCCACGAGATTCAGCCTGTGGCGGATGGGATTTATGAAACCTATCTGGGCGGCAAAGGACTTGCCTCCTGGCTGCTCTTCGGGCGAAACCCCGAAGGTGTCAGCCCCCTTTCTCCGGACAACCATTTGATCTTTGCCACCGGTGCGGTCACGGGAAGCGCAACCTGGGGAAGCTCCCGGTACGGTGTTTTTACCAAGTCGCCCCTGACCGGGTTTTATGCAGAATCCTATGCCGGGGGCCGGGTGGCCGAGGCCATCAGCGCCACCGGCTTTGATGCCATTGTGATCAGGGGGAAGGCCCGTGACCTGTCCGTGCTGGAGATCGGACCCCAAGGGGTGGTGTTCCATGATGCCGCCGACCTTGCCGGGAAAGATACCTTTGAGACCGAAAAGATCCTAGCCCGGCGAAAGGGGGCCCCGAAGACCCGGGGATGGAAATCCGGGGCCGTGGTGGTCGGGCCGGCCGCAGAAAACGGGGTTCGGTTCTCCATTATCAAAAACGACGGCTGGCGGTGTGCAGGAAGGGCCGGCACCGGAACGGTCATGGGATCCAAAAACATCAAGGCTATTCTTTTTTCCGGGGACCGGCGCCGAACTTTCCATGACCCCCGGGCCCTTTTACGCCTGTCAAAGGAGATGGCCTCCCTTTCCAGGGACAGCCCCGTGGTCCATGCCTATAAATCCATGGGCACTTCCCAGATGGTCAAGGTCATGAACAATGCCGGGGCCTTTCCCACAAAATACTGGTCCCGGGGCCGTGCCCCCCACTGGGAAAAAATTTCGGCAGACGCCCTGCACAATCAATGTGAGGTCCATCCCCATGCCTGTGCCAAATGCTTTCTTGCCTGCGGCCGGATGACCCGGGTATTGCAGGGGGCCCACAATGGCCTTGTGCTGGAAGGGCCCGAGTATGAGACGCTGTATGCCTTTGGCGGGCTCTGCATGGTGGCTCGTGTTGAAGAGATCGTCCACCTCAACCATGTGTGCGACAGCCTGGGCATGGATACCATCACGGCCGGTAACCTCTGCGCCTTTGCCATGGCCGCCTTTGAAAAGGGGAACTCCGATTATGAGATCCAATTCGGGGATGCCAGGGCAATCGCTGTCCTGCTGAATCTGATTGCCCGGCGGGAAGGGATCGGGAACCTGCTCTCCCAGGGGATTGTCCCCACGGCCCAAAAATGGGGCATGGAAGATTTGGCCGTCCATGTCAAAGGCATGGAGCCGGCCGGCTACGACCCGCGGGTGCTCAAAGGCATGGGTCTCGCCTATGCTGCTTCGGACCGGGGGGCCTGCCATCTGAGGGCCACCTTTTACAAGCCCGAGCTCAGCGGAATGATGGATCCAAATCAGATTGAGGGCAAGGCTGGGCTCTTCATTGATTTTGAAGACCGCCTCACCCTGTTTGATACCATGATACTGTGTAAGTTTTACCGGGACCTGTATCCCTGGGAGCTTCTGGGGGAGATGATTACGGCTGCCACCGGTATTGACGGGTCCCGGGAGAACCTGGCAGCCATTGCTGGGAAAACTGCATCCACGGTCAGAAAGTTCAATTTAAGGGAAGGCATGACCCCGGCGGATGAATCCCTGCCCCGGGCCTTTCATACCCCTCTGGAAGACAGCCGGGCCGTGATTACCCAGGATGAAATGGGGCGGCTGATGGCAGAGTATCTCGGATTGAGGGGATGGGAAAAATAGCCTAGGGAGGGGGATACGGCAGTTTGAGCAATTGATGTAAACGCCACCAAAATATTGGACGCCATCCATAATTTTTTTTCATGTTCAGGTCTGAAATTTTCTTGACAATTCGAATAACCCGTTTTATTGAGAGAACATGTTCTCTCAATAAAACGGGTTATTAAAAAGGATGGTGATGGAACAACCAAAAGCAAACCGACGAGAAGTGCAGAAGGCTGAGACCCGTGTCCTGATCTTGGAAAGCGCCAGAACGCTTTTTGAAACCCAGGAATATGATAGAGTGACCATCCGGGGTGTGGCAGCCCTTGCCCGGATCGGCCTTGGGACCATTTACAAGCATTTTCCCAACAAGCTGTCAATGCTGGCAGCAGCCTTTTCAGATGATTTGAAAAATCTGTACAAGGATGCCATGGGCACTGTGCCTGATAACCAATCTTTCCAGGCCCAGTTTATTCATATTTCAAAACGGTTTTTCATTTTTTATACCACCCACTATTCCCTTTCCCGGGCCTATTTGAGTCATTTGTTTTTTTATGAACGGGAATGGTTGGATGAGATCAATGCCTTTGATGACGCCTATGCCCAGAAGCTGGCGGAACTGATTCGGGCAGCCCAAGACAGAGGTGAGATCAACCCTGAAAAAGACAGCCATATCCTGGCCCTTGCCCTGATGTCCCATTATTTTTTTGTTCTGGCCAATTGCTTTTTACGGGACAAAATGACAGATCCCGATCAATTGGCCGCTCTGCTTGGAACCCTTGTTGAACAGACTCTTTTATAATTTAGGAGTGTTGTTATGAGGTCATCTTTATTTATTGAACCTGATTTGGATTTTGTTGCCCAGATTAATTCAGACGCCGGTCCGAATCGTAAAAAAGGTTACCAATGCGCCACCTGTTTGGTTGCCTGTACCATAGCTCACGATAATAAGCTTTTTCCCAGAAAGGAGATGATCTATGCCTCCTGGGGATTAAAGGACAGGCTCATTGCAAACCCCGATATCTGGCTCTGCTGCAATTGCAAGGACTGCTCCGCACTTTGTCCGAGAGATGCCAGGCCGGGAGATGTTCTGAACACCCTGGGAAAGATGTCCATCCAGGAATATTCAAAACCCGCTGCCATGCACCGGTTGTTCAATGATTACCGGAAACTGCCGTGGCTTTTTATCATTCCCGCCCTGATCTTCATTCCCCTGTCCCTGGGAGTGACCCTGGTATTTTTTTGGGGCGTCAGGCGGTTTCTTGCCGATATGCAGGCTGCCGCTACAGGACTGGGCAAGGCAGCCACCGGTCCCATTGATTTAAAACGGTTCCTGACCACCCAGCTGCCTGCCATCATCAAACACGAGCGGTTTTCCGAGTGTTCCGAAAACAAGGGCCGCAAGATTTCTCACATGATGGTGTCCTTTTCCTGGGAATCACCGGCATGCTCACCCAGATGCTCAGGCTGGCAGATATCTCCTGGGCAGCCTATCCCATGTATGTTATCCATCTGGTCTTTGCATTTAACCTGGTGGCTTTTCTGCCTTACACCAAGCTGGCTCACCTGGTTTGCCCCACCGTGGCAATTGCCTATTATCATTATGCAAAAGAGGAAAAATGATTGTAAAAACTTTGAACCGATTTGTTCACATCAGCAGTAAGGGAGGTGGAATTGAAAAAATTTAAACACATGCTTGTAATTTCTGGCATACTCTGTTTGTTCATGGCAATTTTTCAAATAATCATAGGGTTTTCACCCTCTTTGAGTTTATCCTTTGGGGCACCAAAAGCATTGGCAAATAATATTTATATGCTTATTACCGCCAGTTTCCTTGTTGCCGGAATTCTGGGAATATGTGGAGTGTACGCCTTATCAGGAGCAGGTTATATTCGGGCATTGCCAAGGCTAAAACAAATGCTTGTGTTCATAAGCGGCATATTTATTCTGCGCGGACTTCTGGTAATTCCCGAGTTCCTGGTTGTCATGGGTGTTGTTCAGAGTTCTATTCCTGTGGCACCACGGTTTGTCGTAGTTTCGATTGGTGTCTTGGTGTTAGGATTTTTTTTCATAGCAGGTACGATTGGCAGATGGAATTCATTTGCATCCAAAACGTAACCGGCCGGGAGTAGATTCCGAAAGCCCAAGTGCCCCTGTATTCAACAATTTTGTGCAGAATGCTTCAGTCCCTCATCAATGAGATCCAGAACCCGGTTTTTTTCTTCTGGAAATTGATATCCTTCATAATCATGGGTGAGCAGGAGCCGGCCCTGGCGGTCTCTCCAATTGTTCCCGGCATGGTCGAAACAGACCCGGGACGTCACCTCAAGGGCTGAGACCATCTGTCTGAGTTCTTCCAATTGCTCTTTAGGGGAGAGCAGGTGGACCTCTCCTGCCTGGACCTGGGCGTGGAGCCGGGTCCCGGCAATGGCCCGGAAGGGCCGGGAGCGGATATAGTGGGGGTTGATCTCGGTGAGCACCCGGGCGGTGTCGGCTGCATGGGCCCGGGTTCTTTGTCTGCCCCCGAGCCCTGGCATCCAATACTCGGAGACCTGGAATCCGGCTGCCATGGCTTTTTTTCCTCCCTGGATCTGCCCTTCCGGCGTGATGCCTTTTTTGATTCTTTTCAATAAATCGCCATCCCCGGTTTCAAGTCCCAGGTGGAGCCGGTCAAGGCCTGCCTGCCTGATGGCTTTCAGGTCTTTTTCGGATTTTTGGACAAGGGTTCTGGCCCGGGCATAGGTGGTAATCCGCTTGATGGAGGGAAAGGTGGTTTTCAGGTGGTGCAGGGCATTTATCAGATCGCCTGTTTTCATGATCAGGCTGTTGCCGTCCTGGAGAAAGGCGGTGTGCCCGCCGGACATGAGCCAGTGGACCAGCATGGAAACGCCCTGGTGGTACTTGAGCTCCGGAAGTGTTTCCAGAACCAGGGAAATGGCTTCCCCCGTGATTGTTCCGCCTTGGCCAAGGGTGAGGGAGGCGGTTTTCAGGTCCTGGGCAAGGGTTGCCATGGCGGTGATATCCGCCCGGATATCCGAAAGGGGGCGGAGACTGAAGTTTTGGTTTTTGTACATGGTGCAGAAGGTGCAGTGGTTCCAGGGACAGTTCCGGGTGAAACGGAGCAGAAGGGACGCACTGCCGCCTTCGCTTGGGGGCCGGTAAATGCCGGTTTCAAAATTATATTGTTTCAGCTTCATGGTTCTATGTTGTTTCTGTTTCGT
>JAHIVS010000035.1 GCA_018816605.1 Pseudomonadota bacterium | reverse complement strand
TGGCCACCATGGAAAATGGTAACTATCACATAATTAAAAATGCAGCCCTGGGGGTAACAGAGGATAAAATATCCTGGACAGGCAAACTATCCGACCTGCCCCATGCCCTCAAAACAAAGGCCAACCAGGTAATTGACTGCCAAAATCAATGGATTCTGCCCGGGTTTGTGGACTGCCATACCCATCTTATCTGGGCAGGATCCCGGTCCCATGAGTTTGAAATGCGCCTTTCCGGTAAAAGTTATGAAGAGATTGCCGGCAAGGGCGGCGGGATCAGATCAACGGTCAGCGCCACCCGCTCGGCCACCCAGGATGAGTTGTTAGCCGTTGGGTCAAAGCGAATGAAGATCTTGCTCAAACAAGGCATCACCTGTGTGGAGATAAAATCAGGGTATGGACTGGACCTTGACACAGAACTCAAGATATTGTCCGTCATCAACCGGCTGAACCAGAGTTGCCCCCAGCATATTGAACCCACTTTCCTAGGGGCCCACAGCCTGCCGCCGGAATACCAAAACCGCCCGGATGATTATGTAAACCTTGTGATAAAGGATATGCTGCCAAGGGTTAAAGACCAGGCCATTGCCACGGCGGTGGATGTTTTTTGTGAACACATTGCCTTTTCCAGGGACCAGACCCAAAAAATATTTATGGCCGCAAAAAATTTAGGCCTTCGGGTCAAGCTCCATGCCGAGCAATTATCCGACATGGACGGGGCGGCCCTGGCCGCAGAATTTTCTGCCCTTTCCTGTGATCACCTGGAGTATCTGTCCTTGCATGGTGCCCAAAAAATGGCCAAAAAAAATGTCACTGCCGTTCTGCTGCCCGGCGCCTTTTACTATTTAAGGCAAACCCAAAAACCACCGGTTCACCTGTTTCGCAAATTCAAGATTCCCATGGCCGTCTCAACAGACCTGAATCCCGGCACAAGCCCGGTCCATGCCATGACCCTTATATTGAACATGGCATGCCTGCTCTTTGGGCTCACCTGCGAAGAGGCATTGGCAGGCGCCACCCTCAACGGGGCCAGGGCCCTCGGGCTGGACAAAAGAAAAGGAAGCCTTGAGGTTGGGAAAGATGCCGACCTGGTTGTCTGGGATATCGACACCCCGGCCGATCTTTGCTACCTTGGGGGACATACCCCGGTTGCAATGGTTGTGATCTCCGGAAAAATTCAGTATAAATCCGTTTAAAACTGGGTGCAAAATTGACAGGAGACACAAATTGACCGGATGGCTCACACTTATCAACTATATTGTTTTCACAGGACTCACGGGGTTTTTCCTTCTCCTGGCCGGGTCTTCATTTTTAGAAAAAGAGATCCGGGCCACTTTGATTTCCCTTGGGTTTCTGGCCTTAAATACATTGTTCTGGGGTTTTTTCCTTCAAACCCCGGCCTCCTTGCCCGGCTTTAATCTGCTGGTACTTTTGGGCCTGGGCCTGTTTGGCGGTATTTCCCTTGCCCGATTTTTCCCCGGGAACATTGAAAGACAAAGAGATACCTCCCGGGCCATCCAGTACGACGAGCGGGACAATATGTTTGCCAGGAACAATCTCCAGCACCACCCGGAGCTCATGGAGATCTATTATAAACTGCACCCGGAAAATCAATCCCATGATCGGCAGATCCACAACAAGCCTGAGTTTGGGGATAAAAAACAGGTGTACCATGACGACTATACCGCCCCCTGCTATGGGGCGGCCTTTGAATACCTGGAGCAGACCATCCCCTTGTCCGATGGAAAAGTTGCGCCCCAGAAAAAACCGGTGGATATTAAAAAATTTACACTCGCGCTTTCTCAAATGATCCGCTTTTACGGCGGATCGGATGTGGGCTTTATCCCTTTAAAACCCCATCATTTTTACAGCCACAAGGGTCGGCATGCCTGCCGCTGGGGAGAAAAAACAAACCAGACCCATAAAACCGCCATTGTCATTGTGGTGCCCATGCGCATCCCCATGATCAAACAAGGCCCCACAAGTGCCGTCATCCAGGAATCTGCCCAGAAATATGTGGAAGCCGCCAAGATCTCGAATATCGCTGCCGCCTATATCCGGCAATTCGGATTTGGGGCCCGGGCCCACAATGATGCCAACTATGAGACCCTGTGCGTCCCCCTGGCCGTGGAGTCCGGATTGGGGGAACTGGGGCGCATGGGAATCTTCATGCACAAAATTTATGGCCCCTGTGTCCGGCTGGCCATTATCACCACAGAGATGGACCTTCCGGCCTCCCCCCCCACACCCGGTCTGCACATGGAAGCCTTTTGTAAAATTTGTAAAAAATGTGCAGATAATTGTCCGTCGGGTTCCATCACCCATGGACCGGAACCACGCTCCCGAAATATCCGACATTGGTCCATTGACCAGGGAAAATGTTTTTCCTATTGGAAAACCATTGGATCCGACTGCGGCATGTGCATATCGGTCTGTCCCTATACCAAGCCAGATACCCTGGTTCACCATTTGGTAAGATTCTATA
>JAHIVS010000315.1 GCA_018816605.1 Pseudomonadota bacterium | reverse complement strand
TGATCCAGGGCAGTGATTTTTCCTGCCCGCATGTGGTTGGTATTCGGAATGGTACCGGAGATTTTGCCCAATTGAGCACACAACTGACAAACCCCACGATAAACACACCGAACGCCAGGTAGGGCAGCACCACCCCCAACAGGTACTGCAGACCTGTTACCTTCCCTCCCAAGAAGGCAACCACGATCAGTGCTAAGACTGCAATGAAGGGATACAGGACTCTCATTTACCGTTACCTCGCCTCAATTAAGTGTGTATAAAGTTCCCGAAGCGCATGCCCGGTTGGGCAAGCAGCTTGCGGGGCCACTAAAACTGTAACACCTGCGGTTTATGACACCGGTTTGTGAACCGGCGCCTTTCCCCCACCAGGAGTATTTCCGGCTTCTGCTGCCGATGCTGCGGCCGCCGCTGCTTCCTCCATATTCCGGCGCACAAGAGCAGACGGACAGATTGATCCATCGGTAAGAAAATGTCTTCCATGCTGGAATTCATTTAATCTCACCTTGTAAATCTGTTCCTTGCTGGCCATGAACATGTCAAATATGACAAGCGCTGCGGCATCAATCCTGGCGTCAAATGCCAGCCACTCATTATATGACTCAGTCATTCCTTTTTTCAGGAGTTCCTTTCGTACAATCTCTTTCAGCTTGAAAATAAAAGAAACCGCATCTGAAGCTGAAACTTGCTGAACCGCCCTCATTTTGATGAGCTGCTCAAGGTCCGGGGTGACAACCTCTTTGTTGCTTGGTTCACAAAGGACATCATAGAGTTCGTCAAGCCCTGTTCTGATTTTGTGCCCTACGGGGTTGGCAAACGGGTCCTTCTGTTTTTTAAAGATATGAAATGCATCCGGAGAGAAGCTCCTTAAAATGCTGTCTTCCCATTTCTCCAGGATTTCAACCTTTTTTCCCTGCAGCAATTTTTGAAGTTTTTTTCCCATGGATACCGTGTTTCAGTAAAGATACCTAAAAGATGAATGACCATTCATATATTATAAGTGCGATGGTTATCACATTTATTTTCAATTTTCAATGAAAAAAAAATGTTTGTCACTCCTCCTTACACCTGAACATCGATCAGAATCCCGGCCTCCTGTTGGAGATTTTTCAGCATATTCGGCAGATCATGTATATGGATTGCCTTCTCCTTGACTCTTTCGCAGATAAATCCGCTGGTGCAATCATAGATATCCAGGGCATAGCCGCGTTCCTCTCTGACCAGCCCCAAGTGGAGGTCGATATCGGCATTTTGCAGGTTCTGGTTGACCTGGTGCACCAGGTGGTGCAGAGCCCGTTCCGCCGCGTCTGTCAGCCCCTCGTCAACCTGTTCCGCATAGGCTCTGCCTTCTCCTTTGCGCCATTTTCTCCTGTAACGGTTGATGGGCAGAACCGGGTCCAGCCCGTCTATCTCCCTGATTGTTAGTGGTGATTCACCGATGTCAATCCGTGGTGGCCGGGGGAATTTAAATTCGTCGGTTATAACCATGTCTGTGCTCCGCCATTTTCTTTTTGTCTTCCGCCTGTCAGCCCCTCAATCTTTCCTTGAGACGGCTGTTGCGCCGCTCAACCCTGTTGTTGATGGCCATGGCAACGGCCCCGTATGTTTTAAAGATCTTGACGGCAAAGGTTGCTGAAATACCCTGCCCCTGGAGAAAGATCATGATCTGGTGGATATTTTTCTGCCCAGCCCATGCACTTCATCCAGCCGGTCTGGCTCCTTTTCAAGAATATCAAGGGTGGCAAGGCCGAACTGCTTGACGATCCTGGCCGCAAACCGGGGGCCGACCCCCCTGATCAGGCCCGAGCCGAGGTACCGTTCGATGCCGTTTAAGGTGTTGGGCCGCTCCAGGGCATATTGTTTGACCTGGAACTGCCAGCCGTGCCGCGGGTCTTTGACCCACCAGCCGGAAAGAGTGAGAGTTGAGCCCACCGGCACGCCGGAGAGATGGCCGACGATGGTGGTCAGCTCGCCGGGTCTTGTCCTGCAGCTGCAAACGGGCCACGGTAAATCCGTTTTCCTCGTTGTGAAAGGTAATTCGCTCCAGGGTGCCTTGGATTGTTTTCAGCTTTTCCTCGGACATGCCGGATGGTGACAGTCAGTGGAGATCGGTTGATGGCGCCGGATTTTTCATGGCAGAATATCCACAAGCCCTATGGTTATGCACCTGACTCCGGAGCAGGCAATGTGTTGTGTTTCAGAGGGTAATTTCCATGCCCTCCCTGGCAAAAAAGATTTCCGTGGCTCCATTCTGGCCGCTCCGGCAATGGATTTTTGTCAGTTCGTCTATCTGGTTATCGGTGCGCATGGGTTCATGGTGAAACAGGGCCAGGGATTTGACCTTGCTGCGTATGGCCATGGGGCAGACATATTCAAAATAGGAATGCCCCCAGCCGGCCTTGCCCGCTTCAAATTCTGCCCCAGTGTATTGACAGTCGTAGATGAGGAGGTCGACGCCGGCAACGAATTTCTCCAGCGCCTCATTCTGTTCCCGGGCCACCAGTTCGCCCTCGTGGGCGATGGCCTCATCATAGGAGGGGTGGGCCGGATCGGTGACAAAAAGGTTGCGGAAGGGTTCGGTGTCGTAGGCGGTGCACAGGATTTTGCCCTGGTATTCGAAGCGGTATCCCAGGCAGAGTATGGGATGATTAAGGTATTTGGTGGTGAGCCTGATACCGTCCCCCAGGTCGAATTCCCCCTCTTTGAGGTCGATGTAGGTGATTGAGGCGCCAAGTTCTTCCCCTCTGATCGGGAAATACCGGTAGGTGAGCTGGCCGCCGACAATTTTTTCCAGGGTGTCCTGTTCATAGGAAACCGGCCCGTAGACTTTCAGCCTGCTGCCGGGAATATAGATAGGGGTGAAAAATGGAAATCCCATGATGTGGTCCCAGTGGGTGTGGGAAAGAAAGATTTCGGTTTGAATAGGCCCTTTGGGCAGGTCGTGTTTCATTATGAAATTGCCGAGCTCGCGGATGCCGGAGCCGGCATCGATGATAATCAGCCGGTCAATATCGGGAAACCGGACCTCCAGGCAGGGGGTATTGCCCCCATACTTCATGGTAAGCGGTCCGGGGCAGGGAATGGAGCCGCGCACACCCCAGAATTTTATTTTCATCTGTCACTCCTTGGTGATTTGCAGAAAAATCTGTGCCTTTGTAATTTCTTTCTGAACAGTATCATGCAGAGCGACAACCCTGGACCATTCCATGCCTGCCGTGGCGATGATCTGATCCACCACCATCACCTCCTGGTGGATATCTCCGGCTGAGCCTATGGCAAAGATATTGGCGAAAAGGTTGGCCAAGGCTATGGTGGATACCAGGCCCAGTTTGTCTTCGGTGACGGTTTCCGGGTTATGGTGGTGGGTGAGGCAGGCGATCATGGAGGGGTTGAGCTGCCATTTTTCTCCGATCATTTTACCGGTTAACCGGTGATCAAAACCAAAAATCATTTTTTCCGCCCGCACCAGACTGCAGCGTTGCAGGTC
>JAHIVS010000314.1 GCA_018816605.1 Pseudomonadota bacterium | reverse complement strand
TGAGGGGGGAGGCGGAATTCCCAAGTAGGATCTGTTCCAAGACCGTGAGCACGAGAATTTCAAAGGCATCTTTGACATCACAGGTTAGCCAGGCAACACAGGCCTGGTATTTATGGCTCAGATCTTCCGGGTCGGAATAGGCATAGGCCTGGGTCATCTCTTTGGGACTGTCCCACCGGGGTTGAGGCGGTACGGCTGAATCGATTTTAAGGTAGTCGAATTTATCCAGAACTTTTTCGGAAACAAAGGCCAGGGTCTCTTCCAGGGAAAATGAGCCATAGGTATAAAAATAGGCGTTGGACGGATGATAGTATCTGCCATGGAAGGCTTTGAGTGCTTCATGGGTCAGTTTGGGGATATCGGAAGGCTCCCCTCCCGAGTTGTTGCTATAGGTGGTATCCGGGTAGAGACTTGCCAGAAGTGCCCGGGAAAGCACCTGACCCGGGGAGGACATGGCGCCTTTCATTTCATTGTAGACAACCCCCCTGTATTCCAGCGCAACCGTCTTTTCGTCGGTCTCCACAAGGGCCAATCGGTGGCCCTCCTGCTTAAAACTCAGGTTGTCGATGTTGGGAAAGAACGCCGCATCCAGATAGACATCCATGAGGTTGTAATAATCTTTTTTATTTTGGGAAGCAAAGGGATACATGGTCCAGTCGGAAGCGGTAAAGGCATTCATGAAGGTTGACAGACTTCGCTTGATCATGGAAAAGAAGGGATCCCTGACCGCAAATTTATCGGATCCGCACAGAACCGTATGTTCAAGGATATGTGCCACGCCTGAGGAATCCTTTGGGACGGTTCTGAAAAAAACCCCAAAGGTGTTTTCCGTATCCTTGTTGGCAATGTGGATATGCCGGGATTTTGTTACCCCGTGGGTCAGCTCAACGAACACCGAGGCAATGGTGGGCAGGGGACAAACCCGGTTGACGATATATCCGTTAACGTTCTGGCCTTCTTTAAATGAAGCGTATTCCATTTTTTATTTTTCCATTAGATTTTTTTATAGATACCCCGGCTCACCCGTTGGATCTTTCCTATTTTATCCAGCCTGAAAATAATGTTTCTCAGCTTTTTGTCGTCAAAACCGGTTGCCGCCTTAATGGTCTTGAAATTGGTTCCGCCGGGGTGATTGGCTATGACCTCCAACACAATGGCCGAGGCACTTTTTCGTTTGGAACTTTGTTGTACCGCATCCTTCCGGACACCCGGCTGTTTTTGATAGATTAATTGCTCAAGCTTGTCAAGCCTGTGGTGCAGATTGTTTATGTCTTCTTTTGTTGGGATATCCAACCGGTGCAACAGCAATTTGACAAAGCCTTCCCAATTGGTTCCAAGTTCAGTGTTTTCGGTCATGATACATCTCCTGAAATAAAGGGTTTAATCTTTAAATTACACCATATCCATTCGCTATCCTGTTCCGGAAAAAATCGGGCTGCGGGTAATAGAAATGTTGATCCCCTTGCAATAAGTTGAGCGACTTGGGTTTGTATTGGTTATTGAATCTTATTATCCGTTGAAGTATATATAGAGAAATTACTTCTGGGAACAAAGAAAGTCAAGTAGTAATTTTGCCGGACGATGAACAGAGCAATGCGAATGCCGTCAAGGTTGCAATGAAGCACCCGGGGTAAGGCCGGATGCAGCTTGCGCCTTGTGTAGTTAAACCCAGGAAGCAAACAGGTAGGTGATATGACACACCCGGGACAAGTGTTAAAAAGAGAAAAATTATATGCGGGCAAGGAGATGGGACAAAATTTCTTATCCAGCCCGGGAACTGCGGAGATGATTGTGGAACGTACCGGAATAAACAAGGAGGCAATTGTCCTGGAAATCGGGCCCGGTCTTGGGGCTCTCACCATCCCCCTTGCCCGGAGAGCCGGCCGTGTCATCGCCGTTGAAAAGGACAGCCGGCTGATTCCTCTTCTGGAAGATGAACTCGCCCTGGAGGAAATCAGCAATGTGACCGTGCTCAACCAGGATATAATGAAAACGGATTTTCGAGAAATTGCCGGCGATGAAACGCTTACCGTCATGGGAAATCTTCCCTACAATATTTCATCCCAGATCCTGTTTCGCCTCGTAAAAGAAAGGGCCATCATTGAAAAAGCCTTTTTAATGTTTCAAAAAGAGCTTGCCACACGGATCATCGCATCTCCCGGGGGAAGGGATTACTCCCGATTGTCAGCCGTGGTTCAATATGCGGCCCGGGTCGGGTTTGTGGCCGATATCAAACCCACCGCTTTTTTTCCGAAACCCGATGTACACTCAACCGTACTGAGATTTGATTTTCTGACATCCTCAGACATGTCCGCTCCCATGGAGGCGCTGTTGTTTGATGTGATCAAGGCTGCTTTTTCAAAGCGGAGAAAATCCTTGAAAAATTCAATGGCAGGCGGTGAACTGGGCCTGGACAAGTCTGTTGTGATGGCGGCATTGGCCCATGCTGCCATTGTGCCCGAACGTCGGGCGGAAACCTTGTCAATTGCCGAATTTAAAGCACTTGCAATGGCCGTTTGGCAGATTCGCCAGGAGACATGATGATACATGCAATGTTTTCCATTGAAAATCTCATTGAAATTGTAAAAACCGGAGGGCGCATAAAAACCGGAATAGATGTTTACAATAAAAAGGGAACATTGCTGCTGGAAAAGAGCCAGGTGGTGGACAGGGTACGACCCCTTGAACTTATCAGGGAAAACGGAATCCGCTCTGTGCCCGTGGCACCGGAGGGGGGGCTTTGGGACGGAAACGGCAATCAGATTCGGATGGGTTCGGACGGGGGAATTGAACTGATTCCTCCCCGGCTGTTGAAGGAAAAAGGGGTGCCGGTTTTGGTGCCTGCCCATGAAAGTTCCAGGGATATTGAGCGGCGGCTGCAGGAAATTGAAATGATAAAAAAGGAGACCGTCCAGCGATATGCCCGGGCAACCCAATGCCTGAAAAAGGCATTGGATCAGATCCGGCAGACCCGTGGGCAGTTTGACGTCCAGGCAGTTGAATCCTGTGTGTCCGGGCTGGTAAAATTTTTTGTGGATGCAGACCACCCCTTCCAATATATGAGCCGGGAAATCTTTTCCCATGACGACTACCTGTACCAGCATTCCACCAACGTGTGCGCCATTGCCACCGCAGTGCTGATAAGATTCAATGACCATTTTTCCCATACCATTGACAGGTTTTTATCAGAAAACAGGGCAGATCCCGGGGGGGGCGCCCGGCCGGAGAAGTTTAAATCAGGGGCTTTTAACTATTATTATCCGGAAGACCTCACTGAAATTTGCCTGGGGTTTTTTTTGTATGACATCGGAAAGGCCATGGTTCCGGAAAAATTATTAAACAAAAACAGCCGTCTCACAAAAGAGGAGTTTCAAACCATAAAGCGGCATTCCTTTGAATACGGGGCACAAATTCTGGAAGACAACAACATTAAAAATCGTGTGTTGAACAATATTGTCCGCTACCACCATGCCCCGCTGTTTGAGAACGAGGAAAGCTGTTATCCTCTGGACAAAGCCTTTTCGGATATCCCGCTGTATGTCAGGATTTGCAAACTGGCAGATATTTATGATGCCATGACATCCAAAAGAAGCTATAAGGATGCTTTGAACCAGGTGTCTGTCATTACCCAATTGTTTCGCAAATATGTTAAGAAGGACGCCATGCTGCAATTTGTCCTCCACGCCTTTGTAAAAAGTGTCGGCCGCCATCCGCCGGGCAGCATCGTATACCTGGAAAACGGTCAGATGGCCTATGTCCTTGACAGTATCGGTCCCCTGGTCCTTCCCTTTACAGACAACAACGGCAACACCCTGTCGGCAAAACCGGACCCCATTGATATGGGCAGCCCGGGAACACAGCGCCTGTTGAAGATAGACAATGGGCGCAGCATAAAAACCCCCAAGGAGGTATACAAATTTTTACCGGCATATATTAAAAAAATTGCCATGCCACACTAGGAGAGGATCCGGCAAGGATGGTTTTTTAAAAACAGGCAACCCAATAATTCACAGGAGAAAAATTTGCTCCGTATTTTTAGCGATGAACTGATGAATCCCAAAAATTTTGTTACGACCCTGGAACTGGTTCCGGCCCGTGAGTCCTTTGGCCGGAACACAGATACCCTGGTCGGCATTGCCAAGGATGCCTTTGCAGACGGAAGGGTGTCCGCGGTATCCATTACCGATAACCCGGGGGGAAACCCTTCTTTAAGTCCGGATGCCCTGGGATATGAAATATTCAAGCACGGCCTGGATGTGATCGTCCATTTTGCCTGCCGGGACATGAATCGGATGGGCATGGAAAGCCGGGCCCTCCAACTGGCCCGAATGGGGATGAAAAATATACTGGCCCTGACCGGTGACTACAGCGGCAAAGGATACGGGGGACAGGGCGCACCGGTTTTTGACCTGGACTCTGTTCTATTGAATGCCATGCTCAAGGCCCTGGGGGAAAAATTGATGGCCTCGGGTGATCCAGAGCCTTTTTTCACAGGATGTGCGGTTTCCCCTTTCAAGATCCGCAAGGCAGAGTGTATGGCCCAATATAAAAAAATGGACAAAAAAATTGAGGCGGGTGCCGCCTTTGTTATTACCCAGTTGGGGTATGATGTGCATAAGTTTAATGAACTGATGCGCTATCATACACAAAAGAACAGCCAGATCCCGATGATGGCCTCGGTTTATCTGCTAAGCCCCAGATCTGCCCGGGCTATGAACAGAGGTCGGGTTCCCGGTGCCCATGTTTCGGACAATCTGTACAATAAAATTATTTTGGAATGGAAAGATCCGCGCCAGGGATTGAAAGCTGCTGTGGAGCGCGCTGCAAAACTGGGGGTTATTTTAAAGGGGTTGGGTTACCGGGGTATCCATATTGGCGGAGTTCACAGGAGTTTTAAAACCGTTTCAGCCATCCTGGACCGGATGGAGGAAATAGAAGCGCGTTGGGCAGAGTACCTGAGCGAATTTGCAGAGGAAAAAGAAAAAACCGCCTATTATTATCTTGATAGTATCCACCGGTTAGAAAAAGCATCAGACCCAAAACCGGGATTACGGGAAAAATTATTTGACCATTATCCCTATCGGATTCTGAACGGGGCCCATAACCTGTTTTTTAATAAAACATCCCGGCTTGCCCCGGTATACAAAAAAGTGGCCTCCTTTCTGGAAAAAAACCATAAAACCTGGGTGCTGAAAAACTGCCTGGAAGACCCGCTAAAGGTAACAGCACTTTCCTGCCAGAGTTGCGGTGACTGTGCCATCCAGCATGCCGCCTTTCTGTGTCCTGAATCCGGATGTCCCAAACACACCCGGAACGGCCCCTGCGGCGGCAGCCGGCAAGGGTTCTGCGAGGTTTTTCCGGAAAAAGAGTGCATATGGGTGCGGGCCTATGGCCGGCTGCAGACTGCCGGCAAATTGTCAGGCTTTTTACGAGACAGGGTGCCGCCGCGGATGTGGGAATTGAACAAAACATCGTCATGGGTGAATTTTCATCTGGGAAAGGATCACCAGAGCAGGGATTAGATGAAGGGACAGCAGCTCTTCATTCAGAAATTTAGGAATGCCAATGCAAGCCGCCCTGACGGTTGCGCAGGCCTAAACGTGACGAATAAACTTGTTGTCGGCAAATTTTTGACCAACGAACCCTTTTTCTTCCACCACTTCCCGTAGCTTTTTAGCCAAATTTTGTCTGGAGAAAGGTTTCTGAATGAACTGCATTCCATAATCCAATACCCCGTGATGGGCAATGACGTTGGCAGTGTATCCGGACATGAAGAGGCATTTGAGGTTTGGAAATAGTTGGGTTAATTGTTTGGCCAAATCTTTGCCATTCATACCAGGCATAACAACATCGGTCAGGAGCAAATCGATCCTACCCGAAAATGATTTTCCGATGTCAAAGGCCTCAGCCGGGTTTGACGCCAAAAGCACCGTATAACCCAGTCTCTCAAGCATCATGGCCGTCATTTTTAAAATTGCGTTTTCATCTTCCACCAAAAGGATAGTTTCAAAGCCTGTAGCATCCGCTTTTTTTAATTCCGGCTTCTGTTTCGGCAGATCTGTGTCAACATGCCTTGAAAAGTAGATTCTGAAAGTTGTTCCCTTGTTCGGTTCACTGTAAACATTTATAAATCCCTTGTTCTGTTTTACAATTCCGTAAACGGTTGCTAAACCGAGGCCGGTTCCTTGGCC
>JAHIVS010000313.1 GCA_018816605.1 Pseudomonadota bacterium | reverse complement strand
CTTTGAGAACATCCAGGGTCATGGGCCTTGCCCCAGCCAGGCGGCTGCCCCCCGGAATTTTGCCAAGAATTTTGCCGGCAGTGGTAAAATCATTCCGGTAGACAGAGCGTAAGAGCTCAGCCCTTAAAACCGGCATGTTCTTGGGGTCGCCGGTGCCCAGGAAAAAATGGCATTTATCGGCGCAGGCACCGCATCTGACACACACATCCATGAAGATCTTAAAGGTTCTGAACCGTTCCAGGCGCTCTTTAATCCCATTGAAAATGATTTCCTGCCAGTTTTCCGGCAGATGCCAGTCCTCTTCCAGTGGATTCCAGGGCCGGGCATTGGGAAGGCCCAAGGTTTCGACACTTTCCGCCTTTGCCGCATAGCAGTACATCCCGGGTTTGATCTGGACCGATGGGGTCGTATCCATCCAATTGCCGCTTCCCGGTCTATAGTCAATCTTATTTATTAGTTCATCCGGTTTAATTTGGTCAGACATCTATTACTCCTTCTTATCCACCGGCAGGCCGGCTTCAATCATTTTATCTCTGAAGTGATCTTCATACTCTTCATAGGTATGGGTTTTCACATCATAGTTCCAGGGGTTCACATGTCTTTTGGCGCGGGTATTGTTGGCCATATTTCTTGTGGGGCTTAAAAAGATTCCGCCCATGTGCATGAGCTTGCTTGCCGGGAAATAGGCAAAAAGTACACTTACCAGAAACATATGGGCATAAAAAAGACCGCCCACCCCTTCGGGAATGACCGGACTGAAGGTTGCAAGGCCCATGGTAAGGGTTTTAATACCCATGATGTCCACCTTGGTGAAATACCGCATGGCAATGCCGGTGGCCGCAATTCCGATGATCAGGAATAAGGGAAAATAATCGGCTGCCTGGGAAATATAGGTGACTTTGGTGTCAAAAATTCTTCTGGCAAGCAGGAACAAGGTGGCTGCCAGCAGGACCACTCCGGATACAAAAAGTCCGGGCAGGCCCAGTTGGACAATGCCGTCAAAGAATTCCAGCCATTTAAGACAGGAGGGGACAGGGGAGGTAAAAAATCTGAAATGTCTGAGCAGAACCACTAAAAAAGAATAGTGGAAGGCAAGGGCCCCCAGCCATAGGAAAATCTCCCATGAATAGGCCAGACGGTTGGATACATTCCGGTTGAAAGCTGCTTTTGTGTTTCGAAACAGGGACCTGAAAAGAAAAATTTCAAGGACCATGCGCACAAAAACGCCGGTTGAAGTATCAGGGTTGTCAATGCAGTTCTGTTTTATCCAGGGCAATGATTTTTGCTGACCGCAGGTTGTGGGGATCCTGAACGGAACAGCAGAGGATGCCCATCCCATGACTTTGATAACAAAGCCGGCAAGGAAGGCAAAAACCGCCAGATAGGGAAATACTATCCCAAAGAACCACTGAAGCCCTGCTCCCTCAACCCCTGTGTAGGCCACTAGGAAAAGCAGAAAAACAGTTGTAAGGGGGATCAAGTACTTTTGATTCATATTATAACCACCTCGTAATTATTGTATGACAAAATAAGTGTTGCCATACATGTTAAGATTTTTTAGAGCCAAGAAGATCCTCCTCCGTGAGCTCTGCTACTAAACCTGCCCTTTCAAATGCCCTGTGAATGCGTCTTTTGCTTTCAGTGGCCTTTAAAAGGAATATTTCTTCTTTACATTTCATCAGCTTGTTGAATGCCGCCAGGGCAATCTCATCCACCATTCGGTCGAATTGCCTGTAAAGGGAAGGATCAAGCAGTTCCTCCCCAATCGATTTCAGAGCAAATACGAAACTGACCGCGTCGGCGGCAGTGAAGGCCTGGACCGCCCTTATCCGGATAATGGGGTCCAGTGCTTTTTCAAGGGTAATACGTGTATGCCCATCAGAAATCAGATCAAGGATTTCTTCAAGGCTTTCACGGGTTACGGCCCCCACGGGATTGTCAAATCGGTTGGCATCTTTTCCTAGGATTCTGGCGCTGTCTTTGGGGTAGGTTTCGATGGTGGCCTGGAACCAGTTTTTTAAAAAAAGGCTCTTGTTGGCTTTGAGCGATTGTTGTATTTCCATTTCTCTCAACTATTATATATAAGCAAATCGGTTCTCTAATCGTTAGAAGGATATAAACTTCCTTAAATTGTATGTCAAGGGTAAAAGCGCGTTAAACCCCAATCAAAAAAGGAATTCAGACCATGGGAACCGCCCCGGCCCTGGCCGGATTCCATGCTTTTTCCCCGGGGATTATTTTCTTATCCACTTAATTTGAAAATTGTGCTAATCTTTATCATAATTTGGGCAGGTAAATCGGTTTTGGGAGGACAATCATCAATGGACAGATATTATAAGCAACGGTTCTTGGCACAGCAGAGCCTGATCAGAAAAATTGCCCCCCTCCTGGAGGTCAACGAGATTATTGAAAAGGTCAGGGAAGAGCTTCGGAAGCAGATTCCCAAGGCCATGGAAGTGTGTATTCTTTTGCTGGATCCCGATGCCCAGAGATACACAAGCCCATTGCAATGTGCATTGTATGAACGACCCGTGGACTGCCAATCGTGTAAGCGGGACCGGCCTGCGGTTAAAAAAGCCATTGAAAGACAAAAAGCGGTTGTGGTCTCCAGAAGCGAGCCGGTCAAGCGCCATGACAATTCTTTCGTGCCGGTGGGGCCGGAATATGCCATGCCCGT
>JAHIVS010000312.1 GCA_018816605.1 Pseudomonadota bacterium | reverse complement strand
CGCCTCCTGTCGTTTCTGCTGGGAAAGATTGCCTTGAATGGATGCCGCACTATAACCTGCCTTTTGCAATTGCAGGGCCAGGCTTTTTGCCTTGTGTTTGGTGCGGGTAAACACCAGGGTAGAGGTCATTTTCCCATCCTGGATGATGCTCTTGAGCAGGGAGGTCTTTTGTTCTTTGGCCACCTGAAACAGGACATGGGAGATGGCGAGGACCGGCTGGGTGTGGTTTATTTGCACGGTTGCCGGGTTTTTTAATATGGTTTGTGCCAGAAGGCGGATTTCAGGGGGCATGGTGGCGGAAAAAACCAGGGATTGCCGTTTTACGGGCAAAAGCTTTATGATTCGCCGGATGTCCGGGAGAAATCCCTTGTCAAACATGTGGTCTGCCTCATCAAGAACCAGAACTTCCACGGCGCCCAGGGAAAAGGCTTTGTCATTCAAAAGATCCAGCAGGCGACCGGGACAGGCAACGATGATCTCAACCCCATTTCGGATTGCCTTGATCTGGGGATGCTTGCCCACGCCGCCATAAATGGAAATGCTGCGCAGGCCGGTTCCTTTGGCCATTTTGTTGATGTCGTCATGGATCTGCTCTGCCAATTCTCTGGTGGGCGCCACGATCAGGGCCCTTACTTTTTTTCGGGGGCCTGCCAGAAGCCGCTGGAGAAGGGGCAGAACAAAGGCTGCAGTCTTTCCTGTTCCGGTCTGGGCAAGGCCAAGCATGTCCCGCCCTTCAAGAATCGGGGGGATTGCCTGTTTTTGTATCGGTGTGGGAAGGGTAAATCCGCAGGCTTCTATTCCCGCAGTTACTTTGGGGTCAAAATTAAACTCTTTAAAACTCATTAATACTCCTAGAAATTTTGTAATGATCGGCCGGGGCAAATCCCTGGTTTCTCGATCTGCGGATTCATTAAAATCCGTTGGCTTAGTTGTTTGATAAATTGGTTGCGCTGATACTGTTGAGGGTATCCGGAAAAATCGGCAGGTTACGGCCCGGGCGAATTGTGGCTGCATTTTTGTAAAGGGCTATGACATGCGGTGTCAAATGGTTTCTCCTGTTTATTGAATCAGCAGAAACTTCGACCGCAACGAACGATGTTTTGAAAAACAACGAGGTAACGAGGACAACCCTGAAGGAAAATTTGATTCTACTTAATAATAAAGTCAGCCTTTAGCATACACGATTGTATACAGATTGCAAGAAAAATAAAACAAAGGCGTTTCAAGCCCGTACAAATAAAGGGAAATCAAGACCCGAGATCACCATTTCCCCAATTTTAAGCTGTCAGGGGCATTGCCTGGCACAGACATGAGTGCCTTTAAAATTGCCTGGCAGGCCGACTGGGTCCCCCCTTGTTTTTCCTGAATGTATTTTTGTGCCTTTTGTTTCAGAATGGGCCTGTCAACCTGGGATTTAAGATGGCTGACCATGGTCCGGGCTATGGTTTTCCGGTTTTTGCATTTGGTGACAATCCCCCGGCTGACGATTTCATCTCCCACCCAGGCAAAATCATCTATATGGGGTCCAATAACCGTCGGGGTGCCCAGCGCTGCCGGTTCAATAAAATTCTGTCCGCCCAGGGGGAGGATACTGCCTCCCACACAGACAGTGGTCGCAAGGCCGTAAGCAGACCGAAGTTCTCCAAATGTATCCCAGAGGATGATACCGGGCTGTGCCATGGGGGATGTCAGCTGTGATCTTAAGCAAAAGGAAAAATGGTGCTGTTTGAGCTTTTTCTTCCAGGCATCCACCCGGTGCATGTGCCGGGGGAAAATGGCCACGACCTGGCGGGGAGTTTCGGCCAATAAGTGTTCCACAACTTTAAGGATCTGGCTTTCTTCCTGTCTCCGGATGGATGCCAGGATGGACAGGGGAAGATCCGGGGATAATATTTTTTTGAGTGCAATCTGTTTTAAATGGGTCTGAGGGCCTGTCAGCATGAGATCAAATTTAATATTGGACATGGTGGTAATCCGGGCCTTGTCAAAGATTTGTTTAAATTTTTTTGCATCAGTTTCGGAAATGGCAAGAATTTGGTCGGGTGAAAGCTGGGACCATAAATATTTTGTCCAGCGATAATGCCGGGTGCTTTTATCGGATAACCTTGCATTGACAATAAGAATTTGGGTCTGGTTTTTTTTTAAATAATAGAGCAGGGCGGGCCAGATTTCGGTTTCCAGCAGAACCATGACCCTTGGGTTGACCCTTTTTACGGCTTCCTGGATGGTGCCGGGGATGTCAAAGGGGAACCAGTCCAGGCAAAAGGTTATATGCGGGCTGATCCGGGTTTTAGGCAGGCCGGCTGAAAGGATTTCCATGCCCTGGGAGGTGGTGGCCGTGACCAGAACCCTTGTGGGTTGCTCTGGTTTCAGGCAGGAGAGAAGGGATAGGGCCAGGAATGCCTCTCCGGCAGATGCTGCCTGGATCCAGATATCGGCCGTTTTGAGGTGATTTCCTGCAGCCCGTCTGGGAAAAGAAGGGCCAATCCGCCTGTTTTTCTTTAGAAAAGGCAGGGATAGCTGCCACAGGATGTTGTAAAAGTAAAAAAAATTGAGTATAAAGGCAGACGTTTTCATGGGAACATATGCTCTCATGTTTTTTGATGATTGACAATACTAGGTGAATAATATGGGCAGATACAAATTTGTTTTATGAAAAATAATCGCGCCAGTCTCTCCAAATCCCGGCAACAGGTACTCCTGAAGCTTGTGTTCCTATACTGGAAACGCCTTGTCCTGGCGGCTGTGTGCATGATTGCCGTGGCCGGGGCAAACGGGGCCATGGCCCTGTTGGTCAAGCCGGTCATGGATGATATCTTTATTGCCAAAAACAGGGAAATGCTTCTGCTGATACCGGGCCTGGCCGTTCTTGTTTTTCTGCTCAAGGGTCTTGGATCCTATGGGTCTGAATATCTGATGAACTATATCGGTGAAAAAATTATCCGATTTTTCCGGGATTCGCTGTATGAAAAGATTATCGACCTGCCCATAGCCTTTATCCACAAAGAGAAAACAGGGGCCCTCATGTCCCGGATTACCAATGATGTCAATATTGTCAAGGGCATGGTATCCACGGCTGTGATCAATATATTCCGGGATTTTTTTTCTGTGATTGCCTTTTTGTGTGTGATTTTTTACCGGGACTGGCAGCTGGCCTGCGGGGCCTTTCTTGTCCTGCCCCTGGCGTTTTATCCGATTCTTGTGTTTGGCCGGCGGGTGAGGCGGTTTTCAACCGGGTCCCAGGAAACCATGGCAGACTTGAATTCCTTTCTCCACGAGACCTTTTCCGGCAGTAAAATCATTAAAATATTTAACCTGGAAACCTTTGAAAAGCAGCGGTTCAGAGAAAAAACAGACCGATTGTTCCTGCTTGAAATGAAAAAAGTCATTGCCAAAGCCCTCTCTTCACCGGTCATGGAGTTTTTAGGAGGCCTGGGCATTGCCTTTATTATCTGGTTCGGCGGCATGCGGGTCATCAACGGCACCTCCACACCCGGCACTTTTTTTTCATTTCTTACTGCGGTTATGATGCTTTATGATCCGGTTAAAAAATTGTCCAAGCTCAACAACACGGTCCAGGAAGGGGTGGCATCCGCCTCCCGGATCTTTGATATTCTGGAGACCCAGCAGACCATCCGGGAGAAAGCCAACCCAAAAATTCTTGAAGGAAAAACCTTTGACCTGGTGTTTGAGGGTGTGGGGTTTTCCTATGGCCCCAAAGAAGCCCCTGCATTGATTGATATCAATCTGCAGGTAGCCCCGGGAGAGGTGCTGGCCCTGGTGGGAATGAGCGGGGGGGGCAAAACCAGCCTTGTCAACCTGATTCCCAGGCTCTATGACGTGACGGCAGGACAGGTGAAAATCGGGGGCAAGGATGTAAGGGACCTGTCTGTTGCGTCCCTTCGGGACAAAATTTCCATTGTGACCCAGGAACCGATTTTGTTCAATGAATCGGTGAAGGACAATATCCGCTACGGGAAAATGGATGCCACGGACGACCGGATTGTTGCCGCGGCAAAGGCCGCCTTTGCCCACGAGTTTATATTGGGATTTCCCAGGGGATATGATACCGTGATAGGGGAACTGGGAAGCCGGTTGTCCGGCGGTGAAAAACAGCGGATCTGTATTGCCAGGGCCCTGATCAAGGATGCGCCGGTGCTGATTCTGGACGAAGCCACCTCTGCCCTGGATTCCCAGGCAGAAAAAGTGGTGCAAAAAGCCCTGGAGAATCTCATGAAGGGCAGAACCTCCTTTGTCATCGCCCACAGGCTTTCCACCATCGACTATGCCTCCCGGGTGATTCTGCTTAAAAATGGTTCCATTGCGGAACAGGGCACCCACCGGGAGCTGATGGCCTTAAAAGGCGAATATTATAAGCTGCAGACCCTGCAGGCGGCCAAGGCAGCGAACCCATAAACATCAACCCATAGAAAAGAACCCATAACAAGGAGAACCACCATGGCGGTTTCCAAAGAATTATTGGAGATACTGGTCTGCCCCAAATGCAAGGGAGCGGTTGTTTTGACCGACAAAAAGGACGGACTGGTATGCGGGGCCTGTCGGCTCTGCTATGAAATCAAGGACGATATCCCCATCATGCTCATTGACCAGGCAAAGCCTTTAAAGGGATGAGTACGCCAAAAGCACCGGATCCGGCAAAACTTGTGATCTCTGTCTTTATGAAGGAACAACAGGTTTTCGAAGATATTTTTGACCGGCTTGAACAGATTGCAGGACCCTGCGATATCATTTCAAAATGGCTTGATTTTGATTTTACCGACTATTATTATAAGGAAATGGGATCTCCCCTGTACCGCCGCTTGATTGCCTTTAAGCCCCTCATTGACCAGGAGATGCTGGCAGACATCAAACTGGCAACCAATGATCTGGAAAAGAGCTGTCTGTCCGACGGCAACCGGCGGGTAAATATTGATCCTGGATATCTTCTGGCATCCCGGTTTGTCCTTGCAACGGGAAAAGAGTATTCCCACAGAATTTATATCGGCAAAAACATCTATGCAGACCTGACCCTGATGTATACCAAACAGG
>JAHIVS010000311.1 GCA_018816605.1 Pseudomonadota bacterium | reverse complement strand
TATACCGGAAGAAATCCCAAAACCGGGCAAAAGGTGAAAATCCCCCCCAAACGTCTCCCCTTTTTCAAATGCGGAAAAGAATTAAAGGAGCGGGTAGATTACTAGACGATGTCCATTGATCAAAGGGTGTCGGATTTTGATCGAAAAACCGCCATTTCCCAAACAATATCTGAATTAACCACCATTGTCCAGGCAGGCACTATCCCCAATGCGCTTCTTTTTTCCGGAAACCCCGGGACCGGAAAACAAGAGGCGGCCTTTGAATTCGCAAAGGCCTGCAATTGCAGGACAGATACCCAAAATCCCTGCAACACGTGTGTATCCTGTAAAAAAATCAGCACAGGAATGCACCCGGACATCATTCAGATTTCCCCGGCCGACAAAAAAAAAATAATTTCCATCGCCCAGATACGGGAAATAGGAGGGGTATTATCTTCAAAACCCAATGAAGCGGCCAAGCGGATGGTGCTGATCCAGGATGCAGACCTGATGAATGCCCAGGCCCAGAATGCGTTGCTCAAGGTGCTGGAAGAACCGCCGGAAAATACTTTTTTTATCCTGACGGCCACAAGGCTCTCCCCCCTTTTACCCACCATTCTTTCACGGTGCAGGCAGATCCGGTTTAAGCCTTTGTCCTGCCGGCAGATCCAGCAATTTATTATGGAACAGCATGCCATGGATCCGCAATGGGCCTATATAGCCGCCCAAACAGCCGGATCGGACCTGCAAAAGGCCCTGATGCTCCTGAACCTGGACAAAACCGGAGAAACGGGAATAAATTTTCAGAAAAGACGAACCTGGATTATAAAAGAGTTGATGGACATTGTTTCAAAGCAACCCCACACCCCCATCGGGAAAGGACTGATGCTTTCACAAAAACTGAGCCTTGACCCTGACCTGGTATTTGATGCAATGGCAATTATCAGAACAGTTCTCAGGGATTTCTGTGTTTTTAAATACAGTCCTGAAAAAATAGTTAACCTTGATTTTTTTGATGCATTTAATGATATTGGTAAAAAACATGTTTACACTACATTCCTGAAATGGATGAACGACTTTGCGCAAACGGAGAAAAGACTTGTATCCAACAGTTCAATCCGGTTAACCCTGGATCGTTTTTTCCTGGGATTGTCAATATTATAGGGAACCCAAAAGCGATGATTAAAGTGGCAGGTGTAAAATTTAAAACCGCAGGTAAAATCTATGACTTCAAAAGCGATGCCTTTGTCTTAAACCAGGGGGATTGCGTCATCGTTGAAACCGAACAGGGGCTTGGATTTGGCACCATTGCCAAACCCCCGGTTGAAACGGATAAAACAGAAAAAAAACTCAAGCAGATTGTCCGGAAAGCAACCAACGAAGATTTCATCAAAAGGGACGAACTCAAACAGCTTGAAATACGGGCCCATGAATTCTGCAGCCAGCGCATCAGCGAACTGGGGCTCTTGATGAACCTGTTCAGTGTCGAAAGCACCTTTGACAGGCACAAGCTGACCTTTTTCTATACGGCCGACGGCCGGATTGATTTCAGGGAACTGATCAAATTGCTGGTCAAGGAGTATAGTATCCGCATTGAAATGCGCCAGGTGGGGATACGGAATCTGTCCAAGCACTGCGGGGGGGTGGGGAAATGCGGAAGGGAACTTTGCTGCTCCTCCTTCATGCATACCTTTGAACCGGTCTCCATAAAGATGGCAAAAGAGCAGGGCCTGTCTCTGAACCCCACCAAAATATCAGGGGTCTGCGGCCGGCTCATGTGTTGTCTGACCTTTGAAAATGAGACTTACCGGCAGTTGAAGAAAACCATGCCAAGGATTGGCAAGTCCATTACCATTGAAGAAGGAGAGGGTAAGGTGGTCCGTCAGAATGTGCTCAGGGAAAGTGTCACCATTCGCCTGGAAGACAGAACGGAAGTTGAAAAGAAAATCAGTCAATTGAAAAAAACCTAATACAGGACCCACACACCATGGAAAAAAAGCGTCAATTTTTTACAACTCCCATATATTATGTCAATGCAAAACCCCACCTGGGACATGCCTATACCTCCATTGCCGCAGACGTTGCAACCCGGTTCAAGCAGATGGACGGTCATGATACCTATTTTCTGACCGGAACCGATGAACACGGGGATAAAATAGTACAGGCGGCGCAAAAAGAAAACACCTCTCCAAAGGCCTATGCCGATAAAATCAGCCGGCTGTTTAAAGACCTTCTGCCCCTGCTGCATATCCAAAACGACCACTTCATCCGGACAACCGATGCAGATCACATAAAGGTGGTTGAGGCCATATTAACCAAAATCCATGACAGCGGTGATATTTATTTCTCCAGTTATGAAGGCATCTACTGCTTCGGGTGTGAACGGTTTTACCAGGAAAGGGAACTTGTTGACGGCAAATGCCCGGACCATGGGGTGGCACCCCAGGCCATAAAGGAATCCAACTATTTCTTTAAAATGAGCAAATACCAGGACTGGCTCATTGACCATATCAAGACCCACCCGGATTTCATACGACCCGAGCAATATAAAAATGAGCTCCTCTCTTTTCTGAAAGAGCCTCTGGAAGATTTGTGTATCTCCCGGCCCAAGTCCCGTCTCACCTGGGGCATCACCCTGCCCTTTGACCCGGAGTATGTCACCTATGTGTGGTTTGATGCACTGGTAAACTATATATCGGCCCTGGGATATCCGGACGGACAATTGTATCAAAACTTCTGGCCCTCCTCCCGCCATTTTGTGGCCAAGGATATCATCAAGCCCCATGGTATTTACTGGCCCATCATGCTCAAAGCCGCTGGCCTGGATATTTATGACGGTTTGAATGTCCATGGGTTCTGGAATGTAAAAGGCAGCAAAATGTCCAAGAGCATCGGCAATGTGACCGATCCCGTTGAGGTGACACGAGAATTCGGCCCAGATCCCTTCCGGTATTTTCTCATGCGGGAGATGGTATTCGGCCTGGATGCCAATTTCACAGAAGATGCCATTGTTTCGCGCATCAATTCCGACCTTGCCAATGATCTTGGCAACTTGTTTTCCCGGGTGCTTTCCATGAACCATCGCTATTTTAATGGGCGGGTGGCCGGGGCGGATGCAGCTCTTGATCGGCAGTATTCCCTGGAATCCGACGGGGCAAAAGCCGTTGAGGGGTTTAAAGAGGCCATGGCAATGTGTGAATTTCACAAAGGCCTGATCTCCATCTGGACCTTTATCAGTACCATGAACAAATATATCGATACCCAGGAACCCTGGTCCCTTGCCAAGGATGCGTCAAAAAACAGCGCCCTGGCAACGGTGTTATACAATTTAATGGAAGGACTTCGGGTGATCTCCTGCCTGATCTACCCTGTGATGCCGGCCACCAGCCGGAAAATGCAAAACGCCCTTTGCCTGGATATCCCGGACAAAGGATTTTTTGGCCTGGACCAGATATTTCCCTGGTCCCAGATTCAAAAAGGAATCTGCCTTGGTGCACCGGAAATCCTGTTTCCCAGGATAGACACCCAAAACCTGCCGGATAAAAAGGAAAAACCCTTTAAACCGCCATTGAAAGAAGAAATCAGCCTGGACGATTTTTTAAAAATTGATTTAAGGGCCGGTATCATTCTTTCAGCCGAAAGAATCCAAGACTCCAGCAAGCTGCTGAAGCTTATGGTGGATATAGGTGCCCAGACCCGCCAGGTGATTGCCGGTATCGGAAAAGACTATACCCCGGAAGCGCTTGTCGGAAAACAGGTCATTGTGGTGGCCAATTTAAAAGAGGCCCGGATCATGGGAGAGACATCCCAGGGAATGGTTCTTGTCGGCAGCCATAAAAAACAGATGATCCTGTCCGGGTTTGACAAGGATCTTTCCCCGGGAAATCAGGTGAAATAAAATTGGCTTCCTCCCCACTCAACAGCCCAGAGGGGTCTCTTTCCGGGCGAAATCTTTCGGACACTTATTTGTATACCTATAAAAAAGAAACCGCATGGCAGGCGTATCAGTCCGATTTTTTTGAAAATCGAAGAAAAAAACGCCTTCTCCAAAAATATGTCAGAGTCTTCCTAACGGTCGTGATACCGGGTCTTTTGATTCTGGGTGCCTGGCATCTGCTGGGACTGGACTCTTTTTTCAAACAAGGCGCCCGGCAAGCAATTTTACCCCCCCCAGGGACTGAAACCCCCCAACCGCCTAAAACAATGCCGGCAAAAACCATACCGCCTATTACAACGCTGTCAAAAACAGGGGTGTCGGATCTGATCCGGGAGACCCGGTTTCTCAATGCCGATAAAAATGTTTTTTTTGTGGATTCCCAGGATCAGCAATACACGATTACCACCAGCCTGAACACCCCCTTGCAAAAAGAGCTTATCTCTGCCATGAACCAGCTGAAAACCTTGGATAGGGGTAAGCCCCAGCAGATCGCCATCATTGCCATGGATCCTTCCAACGGCAACATCGTGGGGATGGCCGGCTTTGACCTGGGTGATCCCGGGATCAATCCCTGTCTGGCCTCGGATTACCCGGCAGCCAGCATATTCAAAATCGTCACGGCAGCTGCGGCCATCGACTCCCTGGGATACTCCGCCCATACACCCTTGTATTTTAACGGAAACAAGTACACGCTCTATAAGCGACAGCTCACCGATGACAAAAACAAATATACCACAAAGATTTCCCTTGCCGGCGCATTTGCCGAATCCATAAATCCGATTTTCGGGAAAATTGGAAAAACCTATCTGGAAAAAGGGAAACTGAACGCCTATGCCCAGGCATTCGGGTTCAACCAGCGTCCGGATTCAGAACTTAAATTTGAATCCGGCAGATTCGGTGTTAAAGAAAACGAGTTTCACCTGGCAGAACTGGGGTGCGGCTATAACCATGATACCACTATTTCTCCTGTTTTTGGCGCCATGCTGGTGACCACGGTTTTAAACGCCGGTACTTCTTTTGTCCCCCACATTGTAAATCAGGTAAAAACCAGCATGGGTGACATCATTTACACAAGCAAAAAAGAAACGTATGCAACGCCCATAACTCCCAAAACCGCCCAGACAATGATTGAGCTGATGAAGACAACCATTGCCAAGGGAACCGCCAGAAAATCTTTCCATGGTATTTCTAGGGACCGCACCCTGTCGAAACTGGATATTGGGGGAAAAACCGGTTCACTCTATAATCGGGAAAGAACCGTCAAGTATGACTGGTTCACTGGGTTCGGCAAAGAAAAAACAGGGGATAAGGCCCTGGTAATGTCCATTGTTGTGGGCCACAAAAAGTATATCGGTACCCGGGCCAGTAGCTATGCCAGAATGATTTTGAAAACGTATTTCAAAGACGTTTCCAAGGCACCGGCCCAGAAAAAATAGGAAAAAAATTATTTTTATAACATCCATTGGCGGAGGAAAAAAAATGCCGGCTATAAAACGCCTTTTTAATCTGGTGCGCAAAGCATTCACCCTTCACATTGAAATGGGAAAATCCCTTGACCAGGCCAGGGAGAACAGCCTTGTCTTTTTTCCATACCAGCCCCATATTCTTTCCTGTGGTATTTCTGCCTTTGTGGCCTTTAAGGGGGAAAAAAAAGCAGCCGACATTGATCTGGTCCAATTTTCAAAAAAGATCACAGCCCTTGGAAACCGTTTTCTTTGCCAAACCCAAGAGGACTGTCCTTCAATTGAAAAAGCGTATCTTGGCGGTGATCCAGCGCTGGATCACTTGCTAAAAACGGTCCAAACCTTCAAACAAGAGTCGGTTTTTACGGATATTTTTTTAAGCCCGGACAAAACCGTGCAACTGGCCTTGATCCGTGATGATCTGGACCGGATTATCACGGACCAGACCGCCTGGTTCAAAAAAATGGTACCGTCTCTGGATTCGCCTGATATGGAAATCATTTCCGGGCGCCTGGAAAAACTCAAGGATATCTTCTGGTGCCTTAACAAAGAGATTCTGGACAATATAGGGGCCATAAAAAAAATTTTTACAGACCCGGATCCCACTTCCCATGGGGTGTTGATTTTCAAGCGGATCAATGCGGTTTTGAACAGTATAGACCGGCTTGAAGTCAGGGGAAGGGACTCTGCAGGGATCTCTGTTTTTTTTACCCTTACAAAGGATTCGTTTGAAGCTTTCCGGGAGGGCATGCTCCGGGCAGGACTGGCCGAGATGCTGAAACAAAGGACCAATCACCTGGTTCTGTCCAACAACAGCATCAGTATCAATGACGCTACCGATCAAAAAGATCAGGATGGCCATCTGGTCACCATTGCCTTTGTCTATAAATTTGCCGCAGAAATCGGTGCCCTGGGAGACAATATCGCCTTTATCCGAAGCCAGATAAAAAATGACCACATTCTCCAGATTCTGTCAAAATCCACCATCACATCCAACTCGGTCTCCGCCCATACGCGATGGGCTTCGGTGGGCGATATTACAGAAGCCAACTGCCACCCGGTTGACAATACCCCCACGGACAAGGAAATCACAAAAACAGGCATCATCCATGTGTGTCTCAACGGAGATATTGACAACTATCTTGAGCTGAAAACCGAATATGAAGCCCGGTACGATCGAATTCACCCCTCCATCAATACCGATACCAAGCTGATCCCCCTCCAGATTGAACACCATCTAAAGCAAGGGGCTCCCATTGAAGAAGCCTTCAGGCTCGCCGTCAATGATTTCCACGGTTCCCATGCCATCAGCATGCACACCAATCTGGCGCCGGGCAAATTATTTCTGGCCCAGAAAGGCAGCGGCCAGGCTATTTTTGTGGGAATAGCCCCGGATCATTACATTGCGGCCTCTGAACTCTACGGGATTGTTGAAGAGACCCAGGACTACATCAAGCTCAATGGAGAGGAAGAAGGTCAGATCGTTATCCTTGATCAGCATTCCCAGGGCGGGGTTGAGGGTCTTTGTTCCTTTTATTATGACAGCCGGCCCATTGCCATAAAACAAACGGATATACTCACAAGCCAGATCACCTCCCGGGACATAGACCGCCAGGATTTTCCCCATTATTTTCTCAAAGAAATCTCAGAGTCGCCCTTGTCCGTTGAAAAAACCCTTGAAAACAAATTCAAACAAATTCCCGAAACCCGCCTGATGGAAACCACCCTGGGCAGCCAGGTGATTCCCTCTGACCTTGAAACGGAACTTGTGCAAGGAAAGATTAAAAAAATCTATTTTATCGGCCAGGGAACCGCCGGAATTGCCGCCCAGGGATGCGCCAATCTTCTGACCCACTACCTGGGCGACCGGGACATGGACATCCGGGCACTCAAATCATCGGAATTATCGGGTTTTCGGATCATCGGCAACGGAAACGGCGAAAATGCCATGGCCAACACCCTGGTGGTGGCCATGAGCCAGTCCGGCACCACCACCGATACCAACAGAACCGTTGACATGGTAAACGCCTGCGGTGCCAGGACCATTGCCATTGTCAACCGAAGGGATTCCGACCTGACCTTTAAAACCGACGGGGTTCTGTATACCAGTTCAGGCCGGGATATTGAAATGTCCGTGGCGTCTACCAAGGCCTTTTATTCCCAGCTTGCAGCCGGTGCCATTCTCGGCCTGCATCTGTCAAAGATTTTTGGGGCAAGATCCGGTGAATTTATCACACAGGCCATACAAGAGCTGACCCTGCTTCCCCAAAAGATGCGCACAATTCTTGGCATGAAAGATCAAATCAAGGCCTCGGCCCGCCGCCTTGCGGTCTCAAAAGATTATTGGGCAACCGTGGGGTCCGGTGCCAACAAAACCTCGGCCGATGAAATCCGGATCAAATTGTCCGAGCTGTGCTATAAAACCATTTGTTCGGACTTTGTGGAAGACAAAAAACACATCGACCTTTCCGCAGAACCATTGATCATTGTCTGCGCCGCCGGCACCCGGGAAAGTGTTCTGGGGGATATCATCAAAGACACGGCTATTTTCCATGCCCATAAAGCCTGTCCCGTGGTGATCACAACCATTGGAGAAAACAGGTTTGATCTGTATGCAAAAGATGTGTTTAAAATCCCGGAAATAAGCGAACACCTGGCCCCGGTTTTAAACACCCTGGTGGGTCACATCTGGGGGTACTACGCAGCCCTTGCCATAAACGACGGGTCTCGGTTTATGTATACCTGCAGACAGGAAATCCAGGAGGTGTTGGATGAATTTACCGCCATGGGCCACGATGAATATGAGGTGCTGCTAGAAAAAAATTTCCGGGAAAAAATCGCCGGCGTTTACAATCGATTCTCCCAAAAGAGGCGGGAGCATTATTTCCCTTCCGCCATGGGCCTTGACCGAACCGTCAACATCACCCTGCTGCTCAAATACCTGTCCGGCAGACTGCCGGT